>NZ_CALHGC010000333.1 GCF_938029485.1 uncultured Treponema sp.
TTTCACGGAGAATATGTCAATCTATCTTTTTTCTAGGGAAAAAACAAGGGTGCGGATTCCTGCCTTCCGTGTGAAATTTCGTATGGTTTATTGTATTTTTATCTATTTTTGTATATGGTATTGTAAAAGAGAGGGGCGGGGAATGTCTTCCGGAAAAAAACTGATTAAATACAATAGCGAGCTTATTCACGATTTACCGCCGTGGGCGCAGGAGCTTGCAACTAAATACTGTACCGAAACGGTCAATCTTTACTTTGTGCACGGTAATATCCGTGATTTTTTGCCGCATAACCATCGGGCAAGCGCTCATTTTGTTTTTGTAAAGATATGGGATTATATTTCGGAAGTTATTTTCGGCAATAAAGATATTATCGTGTTCTACGATAAATCGAGCGGCGTGTCTTTTTGTATGCAAGAGATGGAACAGGCCTATATTGCGACGATGCACAGCCGATATCCGGAGGTTCCCATCGAAGATTTTTATTCCCGCGATCCTGTTAAAGCCTTTGCATACCTTGAACGCTATTTTACGCTCAATATGGGCAGCGGTCTTAGAATGGTGCTTATTATCGATTATGCGGAGACGGTTATCCCTGCGGAAGAGATTGGGAACCTCGATGCGGTCGACCGCTATTGCTTGGTTACATTGAACCGCTGGTCGCACGACCCTCAATTTACCAACGAAGATATTTCTGTTGTTATGTTGACTGAAAACCTCGCCGATGTGAACTCCCGGCTTGTTGCCTCTCCGTCAACGGTGAAGGTTGCCATCCCGCTCCCGTCGGAAACAATCCGTATCCATTTTTTAACGTATTTGCAGGATAAGGGAGAACTGTTATTGGAGCGGCTTCTGAATGCCGAACGAGTGGGAAAGCTAACATCGGGATTAAATTTATTAAACCTTAACCAGCTGGCAAAAGAGTCGTATAACGAAGACGTACCGATTACCTTTGAATATCTCCGTAAAAAAAAGCAGGAGATTATCGAAAACGAAGCAGGCGGCCTGTTGGAATTTTTGGAAACGGAACATGATCTCTCGTTTATTGCCGGACATGAATTTGTCAAAAAACGTTTTAAGTCTATGGCGAAGGCGCTCAAACAGGGGCGAACCGATGTACTCCCGATGGGCTATTTAATTTCCGGGCCGATCGGAACGGGCAAGTCATTCCTCGTTTCGGCATTTGCCGGAGAGATCGGTATCCCGATGGTGAGGCTTAAAAACTTTCATACGCAATGGCAGGGTACAACCGAATCGAATTTGGAAAAAGTGCTGAACATCCTGCGGGCGATGGCTCCTGTTGCCGTAATGATCGACGAAGCGGATGCCGTGTTAGGGAATCGTAAAATGCAGGACGGCGCCGGCTCTTCTCGCGTATTTGCACAAATTGCAAACTTTATGGGGAATACCGATTACCGCGGTAAAATTATTTGGTTTTTAATTACCAGCCGCCCGGACTTATTGCCGATAGACTTAAAACGGCAGGGCAGGGCGGAAGAACACTTGGCGCTTTTTTATCCCGAAACGCTGGCGGAAAAAGTTGAGATTTTTGAAACGCTGCAACGAAAGTTAAAGATTAAAACGAAAGACATTTCTTTTGCAAATATCATCAATAAAAAACTGAAATTTCCTATATCCGGAGCGGACATAGAGGCTATTTTGGTTCGGTCAAAAATGAATGCAAGTGCGGATAACCGTATGATGTTAACAGTGGAAGATATCGAACAGACAATCGACGATTTTATTCCGCCTTCCTACCCGCATGATATTGAATTACAGAATTTAGTCGCCGTGCTCGAATGCACCAGTAAAGAGATGCTGCCTAAACAGTATCAGAAAATTCAGCGCTCGGAACTGGTCGCACAGATACAAGAATTAAAACAGCTGCTTGGAGAAAAATAAGCCGCTCTGTTCCCGTTTCAAATGGAAAGTAATTTATATTCAGAGCGGTTTTAACTGAATTTTAATTATGCAGCCGTTTCCGGCTTTGCGTTCAATTATTTAGGATGTCCGATTATTTCTCGGTTTTTTAATCCTCAAGGTTCGGCCATGTTAGAACCTGTGAACTTAACTGAGCAAATTCCTTTGCCGCTGCTTTGGCATCGCGGAGCGGAATTCCCGCTTCCTTGTTTAAAGTTTGCTCAAAGAACAGCTCTATGGATTGAAATACATCGGGGAGCGGATAGAATAGAAAAGCAAAGTTGATTCCGGTAGGCTTTACGATAGTAAATGCCGACAGCGCCTCTTGCGCTTCCTTGCTGAAAATAATTTTTGATTGGTTTTTTGCCGTGATGATATTGGAATCTTTAAACCGCAACGGCACTTGAAAGTCGCGCTCACGGCAGTAGGGTTCCATAGACTTATGGGAATAATTTTCCGGTTCAACAAACAAGAAAAGTTTTTTTCCGTTCGTTTGAAAAGTTAATCCGTTGCCGGTTAGGTAAATATCCTTTAAGGTTGCGTAAGAAACAATTTCGTAAATACTGTATGCAGAATCTTCTTTAAAAAATGATGAAACAATATACCCTTGATCCATCGGCAGCTTCTGCTTTGCATACGCTTCAAAAAGATCCATCGCTTTAACTGTTGCCATATCTGTTCCTCCAAATTATATACCGTTGCAATGCGGTGCTTAATCGCCGGTTGCTTTTAAACTCCAGTATACAATGAAAGTATATGCGATTTCTTGATAAACTGCAACGCTTCCTTTTGACATTGTCAACCGGTAAACGCATCAGACTGTTTGGAGTATAACCCCGCAAAATAATGAGGCTGTTCCTCCAGAGTTTCACCGCGGTGCGGTTCAAATGGAGTCCCAACCTCATTATTTTGCGATTTGTATTTATTCTGTCTGATGCGTTTACTCTCCGTATAAAGAAATCTTTTCAAAAGGAACTCATAGTAAGGCAATCGTATGCAGCACCAGCATAGCGGAGATACGGGAAGCCTCTTTTGAAAACTGCTGATATGAGATTGCGGCCGGCTCTCCTGCATTGTCGGAAATACACCTCAGTATTACAAAGGGTACGGCGTTCATTACGCAGGTTTGAGCAACCGCGGCGCCTTCCATTTCAACGCAGTCGGCCTTAAACGTCGAGATAATCTCCTGTTTTACTGCAGGGTCTACAATAAAGCGGTCTCCCGAAGCGATGCGCCCGGCAATCATACTGTCGGTATTTGCAAAATCTTCTGCATGGTCATTTTTCAGCCGGGTAAAGGTTTTCATTATCATAGCGCGTAGACCGTCGTCTGCTTTCCAAAACGGAGATGCCGTACCGGCAATCTGCCCTTTCGCATAGCCGAATACCGAAACATCCACATCATGCTGTACCGCATCGGTCGAAACGACCAAATCGAATATATGCAGTGAATCATTTAAACCTCCGGCAGTGCCGGTATTGATAATTATCTCTGCATGAAATTCCGAAATCAACACTTGCGTACAAATCGCTGCATTCACTTTACCGATGCCGCCGCATACGCTGATAACCGTATGTGTACCGTACTCCGCTTCATAAAACACGAGTCCGGCTCTTTCGGTTTTCCGTCCTTGCAGACTTTGCTGAATGTTTTCAATCTCTTGCTGCTCTGCCGCAAATATGCCTATCCTCATTTCTATCCCCTGTTGTTAAAATTCTTTGACGGTTCCGTTTGCTCTGCCTAAAAAGACGCGAGGCGGTTTTTGAGTAAAAAATCCGTTTTCGATAATCCCCGGTATGGCGTTCAATTCGCTTTCTAATTTGACGGGATTGATTTTTGCATTGGGCGGCCATTTTATATCCATGATAAAGTTTCCGTTGTCGGTGATAACCGGCCCCTTTTTCCGGATACCGTCGCGGATAATCATCGACACACCATAAGACTCAAGTTTTTTCATAATGCTGAGCCGTGCCTCCGGCACTATTTCAATCGGAAGCGGAAAGTTTACGCCCAAAGTTTTAACGCTCTTTGTTTCATCCCCGATAACAACAAAAAGCTCGCTGTTATATGCGATAATTTTTTCACGCAGCAAGGCAGCTCCTCCGCCTTTAATCAGATTTTTTTTAGAATCAATCTCATCCGCTCCGTCTATGGTTAAGTCTAACGAGCCGTTGATTCGTCCCGAACTGAGGGAAAAAATCGGGATATTGAATTCCTCACACGCTATCGATGTCTGAAAACTGGTAGGAACGGCGGCGATATTTTTTAGCTTCCCTTTTGCAATATACTCAGCCAAACGTTTTACGGCAGGCATCGCGGTAGAGCCGGTTCCAAGACCGATCTTCATACCTGAATGGATGAGTCCCTCGGAAATCAGCTTATCGACAGCGGCGTGTGCAACCAATAGTTTTTGATCTTCAATGCTTATGGTATTACTCATAGGAATCTCCTGTAAATAGTTCAAATTGTTTATATGCTTGGTACCGAAGCATATTGTATCCGTTGCAAATATCGCAGCCGGCAGCTTCGGCACGTTTTAAAAGAGCTGTTTTTTCGGGAGTATAGATAACGTCGAATACCTTTTCGGCACCCGAAAAACTGTAAAATTCAAGCGGATCTTCGGCCTCATGCATACCGACGGAGGTTGCCTGTATAATAATGTCGGAATATTTTTTGAGTGTACGGACGGAAGCCAAATCCAATACCGCCCACCGGAAGTTATACCGTTTTGCCAGCTGTTTTGCCTTTTCCGCAGAACGGCCGAAAACACAGGCTTTCCCATGCAGCAGATGTACGGCATTGGCAATCGCGTGTGCCGCTCCGCCGGTACCGATGATAGCGATATATTTAAATCTCAAGCTTTGAACCTTTAAAAATTCTTGCAAAGCCCGCGAAAAACCGTCAATATCGGTATTGAAGCCCCGCCTTTTGCTGCCGTCAAACAGCACCGTATTCACTGCACCGCATACGGTCGAAGCGGGGCCGATCGAATCTAAAAAAGGAATAATATCGAATTTAAACGGATGAGTAACCGAAAGTCCCGCTATTCCGGTACAATCGGCAAATGCAATGGCTTCCCGACTGTCCGCGGCGGAAATCGGAATATAAACGGCATTGATATTTTTTCGTGCAAAACCGCTGTTGTGAATAGCCGGGCTGAGGCTCTTTGTCGTATCCGTACCGACAACCCCGTATATGTCCGTTTTATCATTTATTGTGCGGAAGTGGTACAAGTCGCTGAGCGTAATAGGATCGATAGATTCCTGTTCCAAATGATGTTTTGCGATATACTCCCGCGGCATAGTGTACATAAGCGGAGAATCGAGCTTCGCTGCTAAAATACGGGAAGGAATACCGTACTTGCCCATTGCAATCGGGATGTTTTGTCCGTTAAACTGCTGTGCTTGCTTGAAAAGCGCCGTTACATCCGTAAGACTATCGGCCTTATATGCAATTTTTACAATTTCTTCGTCCGTCCGCCGGATTTCGCGTATTTTAGCGGCAATATCTTTAATCGGCGCTTTGATACTGTGAATACTGCGAATAATGCCGATATTAAAAGCCTGCGCCGCTTCTTCCAAACTCGGTGCCTGCACATCGGATTCGAGGTCGAGATATGCAAAATTATTCAGCGGTTCGGTATCCGCAAAGGCAAGACCGCGCGCAAACAGTGTGATACGGGAGCCTTCTCCGCCTTTGAACGTTCCGCCGTCCAGAAATCTGCGTATGGTTAAAATAGCCGGTATATGCGCAATTTTAGGAAACGTGCGGATGTGCAGCAACTCCTGCGGATCAAGAAAATCTGCCCGCAGTTCAACAATATCGATCCACGGACGATACCGTTCGATGAGTTGTATGTCCTTGTCGATTGTGTTCTCAGTTAATACAAGGCATATTTTGGGCATCATAGCGGTAGTATAGCACAAAGCGTATCCTTTTGAAAATATACGGCATATCTACTTTGTTTGTCCTATACCGGAAAAATTAAAACTTGCAAACGGACTCAAAGGGGTATATAATGAGCGTATGATAGCAAGGGTTTCTGCTTCGCAAGAAGATTATTTGGAAGTTATTTATGATTTATCGCACGGTTCCGAGTCTGTCCGTTCAATCGATATCGCTCATTTGTTGGGGGTTTCGAGGGCGAGCGTGAACAAGCGCCTTAGCCTGTTAAAGGATGCAGGGTTTGTCGAGCATGAACCGTATGGGCTGGTGCGTCTTACCGAAAGCGGATGTGCCGTTGCAAAAAATGTCCGCGAACGGCATAACACACTGTATAAGTTTTTGACCGATATATTGGGTGTTGACGAAGACACCGCTGACCGCGAGGCGTGTGAAATGGAACATGCAATCAGCCAAGATACCTCAGATAAGTTATATGCGTACCTCAGTAAACTCAATAAGGCGCCGCAGCCGACCGATAAGATCTCTAAAACCCAAAGAGTGCAAACCTCTTATGACCGTCTTATTAAATAGGGATGGTTTAAACGTCTGCCGCGGTAAAATAATCCCTTATTAATTATGTTTCCCTATACCGCTTCCATAGGCGGATAATCAGCTTTTCAGCGATAATTAGGAAGAGGCCGAGTACGAAAGGTAGACCGATCAAAAGCGCCGGATGTTCCATACCGATCTGCGCCGCCGCGATGGTGTTTTCAAGAT
>NZ_CALHGC010000334.1 GCF_938029485.1 uncultured Treponema sp.
GAGTCTTTAGTCAGCGGGTTGACCCCTGCGGGGAAACGGAACGTTTTTAACAGCGATTGAGCAGGCTCCGCATACACAAACCGTATTTTTACCGTATATTTGCGCGTATACTGCCCGTCGCGAGAGGTACAGATGTACGTAAGTGTCTTTCTAAAGTCCTGCGCATCGACACCCGATGTTTGTGCAGCTCCGTTTACGGTTACCGTACCGGGGGTAATAAAGGTAGGAATAAGGCTTTCGGGCTTTGCGCTTCCCGTGTACAGCACCGTTGCGGTGATCGTCCCTTCGTGTCCGTCGTTTGCAATAGCCGCCATCGAAAGCGTTTTCAGCTCGCTATTCTTGTCTTTGGTAAAGCGGAAGTCGGTAATGCTGCGCGAGGTGTCGGGGTCTTCTTTAAACGAGATAAACAGGCGGTATTCCGTTTGCTCCGCCCCGAAACTGATAATAATCTTCGCTTCGGCAGATCCGAGATGATACTGTGCGCCCGATGCGTTTTCCGGTGTAAAAGGGATGTTATCGGCAGCGTCGTACCGTGTGCCCTTGTATTCTATTACAGCGGCATCTCCTGCGTATGCAACGTCGCAGTACAGTGAAAAAGCCCCTGAGCCGGTATATTCAACCGGATAAAAAAGCTCTGCCGTTACGGTTTTTGCCGTCCGGTCTATACGCACCGTTCCGTCTTTTACCAACACAGAGTTTTTCACCTTTGAAAAACCGAAGTTTTTCAGCACCGCTCCCGTTACCGTCTGCTTGCACCTTGCCGTGTACAGCTTTATGTCCTTATCATTACCCAGTACGGCAAACTGCACGGGGTTGGTAAAATCAATCGGCTTATCAAGCGGAACGGTTATATTTGAAAGATTAACCGGCGCAAAAAGAGCACGCAAATACGCTTCTTTATTCGGCGCGGTAATGTAACCGGATAATACGCTTAACGGGTCCATCCCTAAGCTCCGCAAAAGCGGCACAAGGTAGGGCTCGGTAAGCGGTATCAAAATAGCGTGCGGAGAAACGGTTGCCTGAACGGTCAATGCACGCACCTCCGTTCCCGCCTTTACTTCAAAATCCACCGTTTTTGCACCGATAACACTGTGCCCCAGCTGCGGAGGCTCCCCGACACTAAACGAAAGAATATTTTTTTCGGCAGGAACTCCCTCAGGCAGGGTACCGGTAGCGGGGTCGGTACCGTCGTCGTATAAGACCTTGACAGTGTACAGTTCTATCCTTCCCTGTCCGCCGATAACGGCAAAAGGCACGGGGCTTAAAAAGTTAATCGGAAAGATAAGCGGCGGAATATTAAAGTTGGGATTTTCCGCATACATTTCAAAGAACCACTTGTTTATCGCTTCGATGTTTTCAAAGCTGCCGATGACAGAGCCGATTTTCAGTACGTCGGTTGCAGGAAAGGCTTCCTGTAAGTAGCGCAGCGTTACCGGAAACAGCGTCGCCTGCGCAGATACAACCGCTTCGGGCAAAAGGCGACTTACATCGGTTCCTTTCGGAACCGTTACGGTAACGCTATGATCACGAATAGCAGTGTTTGTACTGCATACATACCGCTCAACATTTCTCAAATCAAGGCTGATAAGTTTCTGCTCGTCCGGGGGAATAATTTCGCTCAGCAGCTTATTGCATGAAAGACACATCATTACCGGCAGCAGCGCGGCACATAAAAGCCCATACAAACGCATACTACTTTTCATCGTTCTCACCTTTTTTCTCCTTTATCTATCGGTTCTATTGATACGGTGGCTTCTAAAAGCTCATTGAACATTCGGAATCGCCCAACTGTTTGCTCCTTCATCGGGATTGCTTTGTATTCTGACAAACCGTATTTTTGCGTACCGATATTGGATGTAATATTCGTCTGCTCCGCTACGGCTATCCCTTTGCAAGTTTTTATCTTTCGGCTCGTTATAGATAATGCGATCATGCGTGATGCCGCATTTTTGTGTGAGGTATTCGGCAACCGACCTGATGCGCGCCGTTTCAATCTGCAGCCTTTCGTCTTGCGATCCGAACGGAGCAGCAGAACTTTCAAACAGGATGAAAAGGTCATCGTTTTCTTTCAAGATTGCCGCAGCCTTTTTAATGTCCCCTTTGGCGTTTACGTCGAGCGCTGCGCTTTCAGGTTCAAAATACACATAGATACTCTTGAACTGTGCAAGCGGCTTTGTTTCAGGTATCTGAGCGGCCTCTTTCCCTTCAGGCTCTTTCGGCGGCGCTTTCTCTACCGCCAACGATGCTTCCTGTTTTGTTTCAATCGATGTTTTAAGGCTTTCTATCCTCTTGGCACAGGCTTGCGCCCGGTACTCTGCGGTTCGCTTTTTTCTCGTGTAAGCATAAACAGCGCCGGGATACACTCTCATTGCAAGCTGAAAAGAAGGAAGGGGAATAACACGGGACTGCTCCATCATAAGGTCTATAGAAACGTGAGCTTTCACTTCAATGCTGCGTTCCAGTATTGCCGTTCCGACCGTTACGCCGGTTGTGAACACTGCTTCCGCTCCTGCCGTTTTTTTCAATTTGTTCGTTAATAGATCAAGCGCCCTCCGATAATGGCGAATATGCAGTATCTCCGCCCCTATCCCGGCAAATACACCGAGTGAAAAATACCGTATCGGGAAGTATTCGTAGGCAGCATTGACGGTTATCGGGAAAGCGTCAAAACTGCGTACCAGCGGGTTTGTCCCTAAGATGACGCTGTGCCCCGTTTCAAGATACACCGGCATGGTGTGCCGCCCTGAACGGAAAAAAGTATAGCCGAACGAGACCCTGTAGCCGGGCTTTGCTTGAGTGTATTCTTTTAAAAGGGATACGGGGATAAAGGTTTGATAGCCTGCTGAAATAAAAAGGTTGGTATACCACCTCCCTGAAATATCCGATCTATCAGATGCGCTCGTCTCGGCAACTTGAGCGGAATCTTGTATGGCTTGCGTATTTTGCGCGTTAAGCGGTAAAGAAAGCAGCAGCGTAAATGTAAAAAGATAATATATTTTACGGTGAAAAAACGATAAAAATCTATCTAAAAAGCATTCACACCGTGAAGTCGTGAAGTCGTGAAGTCGTGAAGTCGTGAAGTCGTGAAGTCGTGAAGTCGTGAAAATTGTGCGGCTCTTCGTATTCGTGTCAAGCCCCTTTTGAAATATACGGTGCATCTGCGTTTTTTGAGGAGATGGATAATACTGTGCTAATCCGCTTGTCTTGCTAAACATACCGGCTATTTTAAAGGAAAAAGGTCAAAAATGCAAGGAAAAATCATAGAGATGTTTTAATTGGTAGCGGACGATTTTTGCCGAGCAAAAATTGATTTCAATGAGCGATTACAAGTTATGCGCTCCGGTTTTTGAGGGCTTTATCGACGGTAACGGCAAAGCGTAAAAGATTTTCAATAAGTGCAGGCAATAGGGAAGCAAAGCGGCGATAAGCACTTACTATATCGCGCCGCCTGCGGGTACGCGCATCGTAGGCATAGTTCAGCTGTGCCCAAACCTCGAACACACGGGGAACACACATTAAGGTAATAGTGAAAAGCGTCGAAAAAGCGCCCGTGTATTTTTTTCCGCAAAGCAGGCGCTCGGTTTTCTCGCAGAGTATAAAAATTTCCAACTTTGAGGTAGTTTCATAAAATATCGAGGCGGTAAATAGGATAAGCGCAAGTTTTTGCATAAAAAACAGCGTTTCCGCTGCCGTAATTTTAAAAAGAGCTACCGTCAGCGGCATCCCGATTATTTTGATAAAGAAGATACACACTGTATATATGCATAAGAACCGGCAATTTTTCTTTATCGTTACCGATGACATTTTTGCACAGATAGCGATAAAAACAAGACATACCGCATACACGGCAAGTACGGTTTGAGGCGCGCCGTACAGGGTAAAGGAAGAAAGACATAATACGCAAAATTTTACTCCCGCCGGGAGGCGGTGAATAGGGGTATTTTTTGCATGATATTGAAATAAAAAGCTGTTTTTATCGGCGGTCATCGGTCATCTATCTATATGAGCACCGGTAAGTTTTGCTCATCGGCCTTCCATACAAGGTCGGCAAATACACGGTATGAGCAGAGGGGATTCCGTATGCCGTATTGTTCAAGGATACCGCTATGGAGTGCAGGTTCCGGTTCCGCATTATAGACAAGATTTCCCTTGTGTAAAATGATGAGTCGGTTCGCAAGCGCAAGCACTTTTTCCAGCTCGTGGGTAAGCACCATCATCGTTTTCCCGTCACGCTGCAACTGCTCTATCATTGCCGTTACCTGCACCACTCCTGCATAATCGAGATTGGCAAAAGGTTCGTCAAAGATGATAACATCGGCTTCCATCATCAGAATACCGGCAACCGCGAGCCGCCGCTTTTCGCCCCCGGACAAACTTCGTGCGGGCGAACGGCGCTTTTCGTATAACCCCAGCTGCGTAAGTACCGTTTCCAGCCGCTGTGCGATAACCTCTTTAGGAAATTTGCTGTCCCGCATCCCGAAAAGCGCATCTTCTTCGACGGTGTCGCCGAGGATTTGAGCGTCGGCTTCCTGAAACACCAGCCCGATACGCAGCTCACTGCCGTCTTCCCTACGGCGAACTATCGAACCGGCAGACGGAGTTTCCAATCCTGCGATAAGCGTCATCAAAACCGTTTTACCCGATCCGTTCGGCCCCGATACGACAACACAATCCCCGTCAAAAACGGAAAAAGAAATGCCGGACAACACCGGACGTCCGGAGCCTGCAAACGATTTACTCACATCGGTGAGCTTAATCAATTCATAATGCTCATTAGGAGACTTCATCGGTTCTTAGCTTTCGGCATCGGCTTTAAAAAGCAAAAAGCACGGCAGCCGCTCCGCACCTATTCCGTATACCGCCGTATGATCGGGCGCAATTTGAGCGTAATCGGAATGACAACAACCAACTTAATCAAGTCGGGCAGTATAAAAGGCACGAAGCCTTTCATAAACGTGTGCTGCCAACTAAGGTTAAGCACGTGTTTAAACCAAATGAGTCCGAACACATAGATGGACAGGAAACTAAAAAGCCCTGCTGCGGCAATGATTCCGAAGGCAAGCAAAGGCCATTGATTCTGCCGAAAGAGCTTCATAATCAAACCGCCGACAACCGCTGCTGCAAGATACCCGACTAAAAAGCCGCCGGTCGGTCCTGCAAACACCGCAAAACCGCCGCTTCCGCCTGAAAAAACAGGCAATCCGACAGCCCCTGCAACCAGAAAGAGCAACACCGAAAGACCGCCGAATAGCGGACCCAACAGTAATCCGGCAAGCACCGCAAGCGCATTTTGCAATACGATCGGAATAGGCCCGACAGGAATAGCCATCATCCATCCTGCACAAATCAACGCGGCAAAAACCGCAGAAATAATACTTTTACGCATTTTTATATACACCCCAAGTTTTTAACGGTTCAATCCCTATAGTTTCGACGGAATCAACTTCCAAGTGCCGTCAATATTTTCCAAGCCGTAGACGAGCAAAGAAACATTCCCCTGCTTCATAATAACATCAACCCTCGTCGGTGAAACAAACTTGATATCGTCTACCCGTACATTCTGACGCGAAGGAACGAAAACGTAGATAAAGTAATCTTTCAAAGATTTAAGTTTTATCCCTTTAACCGGCAATGCTTCGGAAACTTTTTGAAGTGTTAACGCTTGAGAATACTGCTGTTTATAGTCTTCCGATAAGAATGTAAGCCATTGCCTATAATCCTTTGAAGCGGTAATCTTGTTAAGCTGCTCGACGATCTTTTCCATCTCCGTTTTTGTTTGATCGTAGGTTTCTTTTGTAATCGTAACCCCTTCAAACTCGGCGATAACGGTATTTTTTTCTTCGACAGGCTCAGGCTTAACTTCAACAACCGGTTCTTTTTTCTCAACAACCGGCTCAGGCTTCGCAGGCGGATCCGGCTTGGTCGGAACCGCGGGTTTAACGGTTTCCTGTTTCACCGGCACTTCCGGTTCTTTGATCGGTTCAAGTTGAGACGACGGGGCTGCAATCTCTTCAGACTGCACAGGTTTCTCTTTTACGGAAGGAGAAACGGACGCACACCCTGCCGCTATGCTTATTAAAAAGCTTAGTAATAAATATCTACGGATTATTTTCATATCTCCATTCTATAGGTAAAAACCGATTTCGTCAAATTATCAAATCGTTAATTATCAAATTTCACGGCAAACACGACAGCTCGTTATGAACTGCGTTATATGTCATAAAACCGCCCGAAAGATTTACCGTATTCTTATACCCGTTCTGCCGTAAAATCCGCTCTGCAATATACCCCCGTAAACCCATTCCGCAGTTAATAACGATCGGGCGGTCTTTCGGCACTTCGTTCAACCGCTTCCGCAATAAAGTATGCGGTATATTGACCGCTCCGGGAATGGCGCCGCAGCTGAATTCTTCCGGCGTACGTGCATCAAGGAAGAATGCTCCCTGTTCCGCATATTTGGGAATATCCCGCCATGAAATAACCGTTGTTAAACCGTCACGGTCATTTTCCGCAATAAATCCGAGCATATTGACAGGATCCTTTGCGGAATCAAACGGCGGCGCGTATGCCTGTTCAAATTCTG
>NZ_CALHGC010000335.1 GCF_938029485.1 uncultured Treponema sp.
ATCGGGCAAGCGCACAGGCGCCGGCAAGGTTTTCCGTTCCGGGTCTGATATTGCGTTCTTGTCCTCCGCCGCGGATGCCGGAGCTAAAGGGGTGTTTTAAGTATAAAAGCCCGATACCGCGCGGGCCGCCGATCTTATGCGCGCTCATCGAAGCGGAGTCTACGTCGGTGAGTCCGAGCTCCGCTACCGGCAATTTTCCGATCGATTGTACCATATCGACGTGAAAATGAACGGGGCGCTTTCCGGCGGTATGTACTTTTAAGGCTTCTGCAATATCCCTGATAGGCTGAACGGAGCCGATCTCATTGTTGACGCCCATAATCGCAACCAGCACGGTATCCTTCCGCAGTGTACGCAGCACCGCATCGGGGGTAATGCAGCCGCTCTTATCGGAAGGGACGGTTAAAACCGTCCAGCCGCAGTGTTGCAATACGGCCGCCTGTTCCCGTACCGACGGATGTTCGATATTGCTGATAACGAGACTCCCCGCTGCCGGCCGGGTTAATAACGAAAGAAGTACGAGACTATTCGATTCGGAAGCACCGGAGGTGAAATAGAGCGTTTCGGGAGAAATACCGAGCACTGCGGCGCAGCGGCTGCGGGCTTTTTCCAGCATATTCCGTGCTTCCTTTCCGAACCCGTGCTGTGCCGAAGGATTGGCAAACACAGCCGTTGCCTCTCGGTACGCGGTTTCAATCTCATCGGTATAAGGGATTGCCGATGCAGCCCAATCCAAATAAATCATCGCAATACCTCTCGTAGTATAGAAGTGTCGACTTCGCGTATTAGGGTTTTGAGAATATTCTCTTGAAGGATAAGCCGGATTTTCCCGCTGCGGTTCTTTTTATCTTTTTTCATATATGCAACAATCGCATCAGCAAAAGAATCATTCTTATACTGTATATCAAAGTAGACAGAGCTTGTACACCAACCATAACAGTTAAGAATGTTTGTAAAAGAATCTGCATATTCTTTATCGGTTAGCTGGAGATGAATGCCTACGGCTAACGCGCGGGATATTCCCCACGCAACAGCATCGCCATGTGATACGGAAAAACGGGTTAAGCTTTCAAGTGCATGAGCAAAGGTATGACCGAAATTTAAGAATGCACGCTCCCCTTGTTCGGTAAAATCCCGTTCGACAACCCGAGCCTTAGCCTCCGCAGCGCGGCGTATCATCGTAGAGATACAGGCCTCATCTCTATCGATAATTTCATCATAATGAGTCGAGAACATCCGATAGAGTTCTAAATCGTAGAGTGCACCCGTTTTCAATATTTCGGCAAGCCCTGAACGGTATTCGGCTTCGGGCAAAAAACGGATAACCGGAAAACAGAGAATTATCGATGAGGCGGCGTAAAATGTACCGATGAGGTTTTTATAACCGGAAAGATTAACAGCTGTTTTGCCGCCGATACTTGCGTCAGCCATTGCGAGTACGGTTGTCGGTACAAGGATGCAGTGTACGCCACGCATATAAAGCGAAGCAGCGAAAGCCGTTATATCGCAGACAACGCCGCCGCCGAATGCAACAAAACAAGCTTGGCGGTCAAGTTCATACTCGGCCGCTTTCTCGGCAATGAGGGCAAGGGTATCCAAGTTTTTTACTTCATCCCCTGCCGGTAATACTACCAGCGGCACCTTGTCGGAAAAATTTTCAGCTTGCTGTAAAAGCGGGAGCGTATGTTCGTCGCATACATATAATGCGTCTACTCTTCCCTGCTCTTCCGGAAATTTTGGAAGCCTGATGGTGTCCGAATACCATATATATGTACTTCCTTGAGGTGTAGAAAATGAAAACGATTGCGATAAGGGGAATGGTTGTATCATCGGTTGTTTACCGGAGCTATAAAAATCAGTCAGTGCGTGAGGCTGCCGAATCCGCTATTCGTGGTGTTTTTCTATTCTTTATCTTTAACCAGAGCAGTTTTTCCGGCTCGTAATGCGGATTTAAGTCTGTTCGCCAATAAAAAAACATTCGCACACCGCGTATCACTTGTTCTACAGTCTCCGATACCTTTTTACAGATACCGTAAACAGGAATCACGATAAGACCCGGAACCTCATTTGCTTCCACTGTAAACTGTATCTTTCCTTCAGGATCTTCAAGTTGTATCCATGACACTTTATTGAATACATCGGTAGTAATGCTTCGCTCCTTTTTTTG
>NZ_CALHGC010000336.1 GCF_938029485.1 uncultured Treponema sp.
AAAACATAATCCCCAATCCTATGTAATTCTATCCAATGATCCTAAAAAAATAATAGAATACACCGATTCGGTTTTAGCCTGCGATATTCATACACGGAATAGAACAAAAAAACTTTTAAAAAAAGCCGGAGCAAAGATAGTTTTAGGCCTCGACGATATTTTGAGCAGTCCGGTAAACGGAAGCGGCTTTAATTCGGATTATGGGCTTCTGGGTTCCAATAAGTCAGGAGAGGACAGGATTAAACTCTTCCCCCAGAATGCACAAGTTATTGTCGATAAGATACAGGCTATAATAAAAGAAAAAACCGGTAAAACCATCGAGGTTATGGTTTATGGAGACGGAGCCTTTAAGGACCCGATAGGTAAAATTTGGGAACTTGCCGATCCGGTCGTATCTCCCGGCTTTACCGCAGGATTATCCGGCACTCCGCATGAGGTAAAGTTGAAGTACCTTGCCGACAATAACTTTAAAAATTTGTCCGGCGAAGCTCAGTATCAGGCCATGATTAATTACATCAGCGAACATAAAAAAAATGCTTTTTCGTCACAGATCGATGGAAGCGAGGCTCAAGGCACAACACCCCGCCGGCTAACTGACCTGATCGGTTCGTTGTGCGACCTTACTTCGGGAAGCGGCGATAAAGGTACACCGATTATCTTTATTCAAGGCTATTTTAATAAATTCGGCGAATGAGAGACTGAAAATCGTTTGCCGTTCCCTTACTTCCCGCGAACCTGATACCCTAGTTTGATATCGAAATACGGATTTTCGTTTTTGACCGAAAGCTCCAGTTTGCCGGAGTGTGTCTTGCCGATACCGTTCCGTTTAACACTTACATATACGCTGCCGCCGTACACGGGGTTTTTCAAGTATATAAGGCGCTTTCTTTTGTTTTCTTCTTTCCGTATCGATTGAGATACCGAACCTCCGATACCGCAAAAAACGCTGTCGGCGATGCAAAAACTACTGTTCACATAAGCAGCGTATTTTTTCAAGACAAACGGATTGGCGGTTTTGTCCTGCAGATCGGCCGAAACTCCGAAAACTGCTTTTTGAAACCATTGAACACCGCTAAACCATTTCGGATTGCTTACGCATATCAGCTCCGTTTTCGCCGTATGCAGCTCATTGCGGTAATCCCAGTTTGCCTTCCAGCGGATAACATTATGCTTTACCTGTGCGGTAACTCCGCCGTTATGAAGTAATGTTCCGTCTTCCCTATCGAACGCATAGAGCGTAACCACTGAAAAGATACCTGCTTTAACATACGGTTGAATAAAAGCTGTAATCCGCTCGTTTTGACGGTTGCCGTCCCAGTTTACGGCATTCGCTCCGGTATAGCTGCCGCCGGTGCGTATGCCCGCATAGCGATGCCGCACATCGCATTCAGCCTGTAATGCTCCCGAAACGATTTTATCCGCTGCATAACTGGTAAAACCGGTTGCTGCAAACGAGACAATCGGATGGGTAAAAACGGCATTCAAACCGAAAAGCGCATGGTAGTGCTGCTGCGTATATTCATTATATATACCTGACATACCGGACGGCTGAATACTCGAAGTTTTCCCGTTTGCGGTTCGTGCGGCAGTCGTTTTTACCTCTCCGGTCAATTCCGGCATAAAGGCTGTAAGATGTTGCAGGGTAAAGTTGATATTAGTCTTTTTCCGATTCATACGCCAACCGCCCATAAAGCCGTAACGCATTCGCTGTTTCTTCGGTTCGGGACTTGCAAAAACAGCGCCGTTCCATCCGCTGCCGTATACTTCAACCCCATAGTGGACGGTCTTCTGCGCACCGCCGATTCCGATAAAGTGTTCCCGGGGAAATTTAATCCCGCTATAGCTTGCCTTAGTTTTGGCATAACCGGTAAAATTCGCCGCTTTTAAGAAACCGTCAAAGGTTAAACCCCCTGCGCCGAGAAACAGCGTCGGGATGTTCTTTTCAGGAAAATAGGATTGCAGTGCGGCAAGCGGATACAGTCCGATGCCGAAATTCCTAATCGAAAGTTCAAAGTAGGGGATCGGCATCGGCGCCTCAAGTTGCAGATAGCCGATATAGCCGCATCCGTTTATGCCGGCGGAAATTTGGGCGCCCTTGCGAATACTGTGCATATAGCGGAAAAAATAGTCGCGTTCCGATGCCGTCTCCTTCGCAGCGCTTGTGTCG
>NZ_CALHGC010000337.1 GCF_938029485.1 uncultured Treponema sp.
TCTTGTCAAAATAGCACCATGCCTTCTTTACATCTCTTCCAGTCTTTTTTGCCTCGTTTTCGGCTTTTATCTTTGCTTTCCATTCATCATCCATCGGATGTAAATCATTCATAATGCCGTCTACATTTTGCTTCACCAGTTCATCAACGCTTAGAATATTTTTTTTATTCGCTTCATTGTATGCGATAGCTTCTTTTAGAAACTGCTCCCGCATATCTTTTGCCTTATCGATATTACTTCCGGCTTCGTCCATAAGATGTACATAATCCTGTATCTTCGCTTCGCAATCTTTTTGAGAGTGTATATTCTTTGACGCAAGTAAGCCCTGCAGGATTCTCGCGCCTCCGTCATTTTTTTAAGGTTTTTATTATACGCCTTAATGTATGATTTTGATGTTGCAATCCCTTCTTCTTGCCCGGTAATAAAGAGGGCAAAAGTATGTAAGGCTTCTTCATACCCTTTCTTGCCTTCCATATATCCCCATTTGATAGTACCGCCCGCTGCATCGTACTTTCCCAACGACTCGCGGTCTCGATGAGAAAAAGTGTCTTCTTTGCCTTTGTAATCCTTCTTGAAAAGGTCAAGTTTCTCTTTGAGGTCTTTGAGATTTTGTTCGTGCTCATCAATCTTTTTCTTTTCTTCGTCAACACTTTTAAAACGCCAATCAAGCCCATTTTTAGCGTTTTCTGCTATTTCTTCATCGCTTTTAAAAGCAACTTCAATCTGTTTATGCAGTACATCAATCAACTGGCCGTACATTTTTCGATCGCTTTTATTTTTTTCCGTAAACTCCATTACTTGTAAATCGGCTCTCTTATTCGGGTCTTTTATAAGCGCAAATTTCAATTCTTCGGGGTTTACGTCCTGTGCATTCATACTATCGCCTTTATACGAATATAAATCATTAGTACGGCTGCTTTTTTCATCGTGCTTTTGGTAAATCATAGGGTCAAGAGAATCGTGCATAAGCGGAGTTACACAATGCACAATTCCCTGCCGGTTACCTTGCCGCCAACCGCGCCCCCAAAGCTGCTGGACATCGGTCGGATTCCAGTCAAGCTGCGTACAGTAAATAGTCGTCGTGTTTCCCTGCAAGTTACAACCTTCTTTAATGGTGCTGGAACCGATAATAACCTTGCATGTTCCGTCAGGATTATTGAAATCCTTAAACGTTTCATCTCGTTCCTCAAGAGCCTTGTCGGTAGTGGCAGCACTTTTCACAAGTGCGATCGCTTCTTTCGGCATACCGTGTTTTACCAAGTAATTACGCACATGCGGAAACTGGTCAACACCGCTGGGCATATACATAATCTGTCCGTTCTTCTTGTTCTTTTTATACTGTGCGATAATTGAATCGCAGGTAAACTTCAATTTCGGAGATGATTCAACAAATTCGCTCATAGGCGGAATATCATAATCCGTAGGGATAAAACTGTGGTCTACAAGAACAGGGCTTAATGCGCAATTTTTCATGGCATTCATAGCACGAAACATATAGCCGTCGTCGCGTTCTTTTTTCGGTAGTTTTTCTTGCGTTTCAATATATGCGCTGCACTCGTCCATGATTGCTTTTTGTAAATCCGAAAGTTCAAGCTCCGGTGCGTGCATACGCTTGTACGGTCGCACGACTCCCGCTTCTTCACCGTCCACTTTATCCATATACGATGCTAAAAGCCCTTGCAATTCGGAAAGATTTTCAAAACCCTTTACAACCGGCGATTCCGTTACGCGGTTTGCCTTTACGACATATTCACGCTGAACCTTACAGAAGTTTGACACAAATTGCTCCAAAGAGTAATAGCCCATTTCTTTGAGCTTATCGCGTGCCATATAAGACAAAATGGAATATACTTCGGTAGGGGAGTTTTGAAACGGTGTTGCACTCAATAAAAAGGTATTGCGCCCATCGTTATGCCGCTGAATAAGCTGCGTAATTGCAAACAGTTTCTTTGCTCTATTTGCAGGCTCCCCGCCGCTTCCAAGACCGTCAAACTCGTTTGACTCTCCTTTCTCATTTTTACCGTTTTTGTTCATGTGCCGCGGCATTTTAAAAAGATTGCGAAAGTTGTGTACTTCGTCTACCGTGATATGGTCAAATCCCAAATCAGAGAACTGTACACCTTCGTCGCGTGTTTTTCCCATTTCACCTACGAGTTCGGCGTTCTTTTCACTCTCGCTTGCCTTTGCACGCTTAGACTTGCCATCGCCGTTACTCTCCATT
>NZ_CALHGC010000338.1 GCF_938029485.1 uncultured Treponema sp.
TAAAGAAAATTGATGAAAAAATAGATTCCGTCATTCCGCTGTTTTCATTGATTGATGGTGATGACGTTGCTGTGTATCAGTTAGATAATACTGGTGCCATTGAGTATATACAGCCGTATGAAGGAATGCCGTCAGATACACATATCCTTAACCAAATGCTTAATGATGCTAATACAATGTTCTATAAGCTATTACAATTAAAGGATGACTTGGAATGCCGGTAGACTTTTTTAGTGCAAATTATATTACTGAACACATATCGGATACCGAATTCGGAATTATGGATAATAGTAAAGCATATATAGTTAAAAACGATATTATGAATGAAACAGGGTTTGTATTATATGTTAAACATAAAATTGATATACAAGCGCTTATCGAAAGAACATAACCTATGTCTTTAAATTATGAGTTACTAAAACAAATAGATGCTAAAAAGAAAAAACTTGATAGCTTTCGTCCTTTGACGCCGGAACAAATAAAAAATTTAAAACGATTTTTTGATGTCGACTTTACCTATAATTCGACGGTTATTGAAGGGAATACGTTTTCACTTCGCGAAACGCGGGTTGTGCTGCTTGACGGCATTACTATAGGCGGTAAAGCCGTTCACGAACATTTGGAAATAATAAATCATAAAGAGGCTATTGATTATATTGAACAGCTTGCGCATAAAAGCATTGCCGAATATACACGGCAAGATATTTTAAATATCCATTCAATAGTATTAAAAAATATTGATAATAAAAATGCCGGTAGATATCGGGAAGTCCCCGTATATGTAAAACTGAAAGATGGAAGTATTCACCGATACTGTGATCCGTTGAAAATTATAGATGAAATAGATAGTTTTTTTTCATGGCTGACTCAAGAAACTTCCGAACATAGTGGTTTATTTGCCGCAGAGGCTCATATAAGATTGGTTACCGTTCATCCGTTTACTGATGGAAACGGACGTACTGCCCGGCTTTTAATGAATCTTATTCTTTTACACTATGGATTTCCGCCTGCAATTATAAAAGCAAAAGACAGAATAGCGTATCTTGATGCCATAGAGGCATGGCAGCAGCAAAATGAAAAGGCATTATTCCAAAATATGCTCATCGAAGCGATAAATGAAAGTCTTGATATCTACCTTGAAACATTGGAAAAAAATATTATCTGGGAATAGTATATGAAAGGAATAGTATATGAAAGGAATTATTTTAGCCGGTGGATCCGGTACAAGGCTTTACCCTGTTACCCAAGCAGTTTCAAAACAAATTCTGCCTTTATACGACAAGCCGATGATTTATTATCCACTTTCGGTTTTAATGCTTGCGGGAATTCGTGAAGTTTTAATTATTTCTACTCCGCGAGATACGCCGGTTTTTAAGGAGCTTTTAAAAAACGGTGAGCGATTGGGGATGATGTTTGCGTATTCCGTGCAGGAAAAACCTCGCGGGCTTGCCGATGCCTTTATTGTCGGAGAAGATTTTATCGGAGATGATTCGGTTGCTTTGGTATTAGGAGACAATATTTTTTACGGACGCGGCTTTACTCCGATTTTGGAAAGTGCAAAACAAAAAGCAGCAGAAAATGATTCTGCGGTTATTTTCGGTTATTATGTAAAAGACCCACATTCTTACGGCGTTTTGGAATTCAATAAAAACGGGATGGTTCTTTCGCTTGAAGAAAAACCTGAAAATCCAAAATCGCATTACGCCGTTCCCGGCTTATATTTTTACGGCAACAGCGTCATTCAAAAAGCAAAAAGTGTAAAGCCGTCCGCACGAGGCGAGCTGGAAATCACCAGCATAAACAACGCTTATTTAAAAGAAGGTAAACTTCATGCGAAGCTTTTGGGGCGCGGCATGGCATGGCTGGATACAGGAACACCTGATGGGCTTTTGGAAGCTTCAAATTTTATTGCTACAATTCAAAAACGGCAAGGCTTATATGTTTCGTGTATTGAAGAAATTGCGTATTTAAAAAAATGGATTACAAAAAATGAGCTTCTAAAACAATCGTTATTGTATAATAACGAATACGGAGAATATTTGCAATTTATTGCAGAAACAGTGAGGTGATTATGCATATTCCTTTTTTACCGTTACAAAAAATAACCGAATCTTTTGAACCGGCGCTTTCACAAAAAATTACTGAAGTCGTAAAAAACGGGTGGTATATTCACGGCAGAGAATGTGAACTGTTTGAGAAAAAATTTGCAGATTATTGCGGAGTAAAACATTGTATCGGTGTGGGAAACGGACTCGAAGCTTTAAAGCTTATTTTGCGGGCTTATAAAATACTTAAAGTATTCAATGACGGTGATGAGATACTTGTTCCCTCAAATACTTTTATTGCAACAATTCTTGCGATAAGCGCGGAAAATTTAGTGCCTGTTTTTGTAGAACCTGATATTAACGATTACTTAATCGATATGAAAAAAATCGAAGAGAAAATAACAAAAAAGACAAAAGCGATTATGCCGGTACATTTATACGGCCGGCTTTGTAATATGGAAGTGATTACCGGCCTTGCAAAAAAATATAATTTAAAAGTAATCGAGGATGCGGCACAAGCGCATGGTGCACGGGTTCACGGCAAAAGAAGCGGTGCTTTTGGAGATGCGGCAGGATTTAGTTTTTATCCGGGAAAAAATCTCGGCTGCTTAGGCGATGGCGGTTGTGTTACAACTAATGATGATGAACTTGCCGCTATAATACGAAAACTTGCAAACTACGGCTCAAGCGTAAAATATGTGCACGAGTATAAAGGTGAAAATTCGCGTCTTGATGAAATACAAGCAACCGTACTTTCGGTAAAATTGGAAAGGCTTGATGCAGATAATGCCCGCCGGCGTCAAATTGCCGTACT
>NZ_CALHGC010000339.1 GCF_938029485.1 uncultured Treponema sp.
TTCCGATACCTCCGGAAATTCCGCTGTTTCCTGCACCGATTTAGGACTTACTTGCAGTACATGCAGTTTTGAATATTCTGTCGATAATACCGGAAAAACAGGCAGCGTATACACACCCCGCTCGGTAATACTTTCACACGACACTGTTAATATATTTTCGGAAGGGCTCCATGTTTCCAGCAGTTTTTTCGGGCCTTGTACTTCCAAGCTGCCGATTTTTATCTCAGCAGTTACCGACAGCTCTTTATTTTCGTTTTCAAAATAGATGGGGATATTATCAAACTTTTTTTGAATGGTTGTTTCGTTAATTTTAACCATAGACTGCACTTGAGCCTTGCCGACAATCGAAATCAACGGATTGTTGTTGATGATGGCGGCTGTTCCCGAAAAGCCGCTTGTACGTGCTTCTACCGAAAGCGGCTCAGTCACAAGTTCGGTGATTTTTTCAACGAGTTCGGCAGGGCCTTCAATTTCAACGGTGTCCGGTTCAAGCGAGCTTTCGATCACCTCATATCCGTCGGCGGGGATTCCTCTAAGGGAAAGCGAAACGGGAACCTGTTTATGTACGTTTGTTGCCAAGCGAAGCGTTAAAATTGACGGCTCCGTGCTGATCTCCATATTACCGATCGGTGTTACCGTTCCCGCCAACCGAACTTTGATCGGTATTCGATACGTTCCCTCGTTTTTAAAATCCGACATATTGATAAAAGCGGTAATATCACTTTCTCCGATGGAACCGATTCCGGTGGCGTCCCCCCATATCGTAACTTTTATTTTAGCGGGATATTGCTCCGCCGGTGCAAGGGATCCGTTGTTTTCGACGGTAAGAGGAATAATAAGGGAACGTCTGTCTAAAAGGGTTCCTCGATAAAACTCCGATAGGAAAACGGCAAAGACAAGGCAGATAATTTTAACCGGCCAATTTTCGGTCAGCCGGAGCAATATTTGTTTTATATTCATAAAGCGCTTCCTTCGGATGTCTCGGCAGTTTGAACCTTTGCCTTAACCTTGAGCAGATAGGTCAGCTCCGATTCGATATTGTCCGAGGTAAGGTCGTAATACAGCTTTGAATCGTACGCGAGACTGATTGCGCCCGATTCTTCGGAGACGACAAGCACAACCGCATCGGTCTCTTCCGCGATACCAAGCGCTGCGCGGTGCCGTGTTCCGAAGCTCTTGTTGATATCCTCCTGCTTGGTAAGCGGCAGATAGCAGCCCGCCGCAACAATACGTCCGTTGTCGATAACAACCGCGCCGTCATGCAGCGGGGTATCGAATTCAAAAATAGTAACAAGGAGATTTGAACTGATTTCCGCATTGATTCGGGTAGCGGAAGGATTTTCGATTATTTCTTTTAAATTATTTTGCCTCAAGAATATAACCAGCATACCGCGGCGTTCTGCAGAAAGACGTTCGGCGGCGGTTAGCACATAATCGATATGGCTATGCTGGGAACGGGAACGCCTGAACCAATCGTTTTGCCCCATCGTCAGGAACATTCTCCGCAGTTCGGGCTGAAAGATAATCGCCGCACCGATAACAACTCCCGTTGCAAGCATATTCAATATCCAAAGCATTGTCGTAAGGTGCAGCAGAAATGCAACTGCGTAAATAAGGAGCATTAATAAGGCGCCTTTCCCGAGCTGCGCGGCCTGCGTTTTAATCAATATCTGATATGACTTATACATCAAAAATGCAAGAAGAAGCACATCCAGTGCCGGTCCGATATAGGAAAGATAGAACGACAGCATATCCCTAAGTAGTTCCATATTTTTGCAATTCCTTTAAAACCTGTAATGTTTTATACGTTTCCGCAACATCATGGACTCGCACGATAGATGCTCCTTGCTGTACTGCATACATTGTTGCAGCAAGAGTTCCTGCAAGCCTTTGTTCGGGCGTGCCGCCGGTGACGGCGCCGATAAACGACTTTCGCGAAAGCCCTACCAAAAGCGGGTATCCCAAGCCGGTAAAATATGAGCTTGCTGCAACCAGCCGGTAATTATCTTCAGCCGTTTTTCCGAAACCGATACCGTAATCGATAATGATGCGCTCACGCGCTATTCCGCAGTTTAAAGCATACGCCGCCCGTGCTTCAAGATAGTCCCGCACTTCCGTTACTACATTTTGATACCGTAACATATTTTGCTGCATATCCGGCGGTACTCCGCGTTTATGCATAATGACAACCGCACCGCCTTCTTCCGCAATCAATTTACCGAGATCGGGATCGTCGGTCAGTGCCGAAATATCATTACACAGTGTTGCACCGGCTTTAAAAGCAGCCTTCATTACCGGCGCTTTCCGCGTGTCCACCGATAGAGGAACTGCACTGTGCTTCCGCACCGCCTCGATTAACGGGATAACCCGTTCAAGTTCTTCTTCTGCGCTGATATATGAAGAACCCGGGCGTGTAGATTCACCTCCGATGTCGATAATGTCGGCACCTTCCGATTCCAAAGCTAATGCCCGCATCAAGCTTTTTTCCAAACTTGTTGAACGGCTCGGCTCATAGAACGAATCGGGAGTTGTATTGACGACTCCCATGATAAAAGCCGGTAAATCGGTTTCTATTATATGCCCTTTTCCGCAATCAAGCTGCAACCGCATAACGGATTATAACAGATTTTCCGGCTCTTGTCCTAGAGTCCGCACAAAGGGAAGCGGCCTGACATATCGGCGCTCATTCTTGCATTTTTTTACACAACGGGTTATATTTTTATCGGATATGAGACTACCTAAGGGCGTCTGTTATGTCGAAAGATGTTGATTCGGTTTGGTAAAAATGAAGACGCTGCTCCTGATATCTCAAAAGGAATCTAAGGAAAATCATTAAAAACTTTAGTTTTTAATGATTCCCATTAATATAACGGAGGAATACAATGATTAAAACGGTTAGAGATACGGATCTTCACGGTAAGCGTGTTATCATGCGGGTCGATTTTAATGTTCCGATGAAGGATGGCGTTGTGCAGGACGATACGCGAATCGTTGCAGCATTACCGACTATCAAATATATTTTAGAGCAAAAACCGCGTTCGCTCGTATTGATGAGCCACCTCGGTGATCCTGCAAAGGATTCAAAGAAAGCTGCAGAAAAAGCGGCTAAGGACGGTAAGCCTTTTGATAAAGAGGCTTACATTGCCGGCAAACATAAGATGAAGCCGGTTGCAACATATTTGGAAAAACTGTTAGATATGCCCGTTCGACTTGCCGATTCCTGCAAGGGACAAAAGGCGGTAGTCGATGCACTTCCCGAAGGCGGTATCTTGATGCTGGAGAATACACGCTTCCATCCCGAAGAAACCTCGAAGGACACTGCAGAACAGGAAACACTTGCCAAAGAGCTTGCTTCCTACGGCGACGTATACGTCAATGATGCGTTCGGCACTGC
>NZ_CALHGC010000340.1 GCF_938029485.1 uncultured Treponema sp.
TGCGGAAGCGGGTTACCCTGACGGAAAAGGCTTCCCCGTATTAACGGTTATTTATAACACGCTTGAAGGTCATAAAATGATCGCCGAATATGTACAAGAATCATGGAAGCGGAATCTCGGTATCGACATCAAGATTCAGAACTATGAATGGAAGACATTCCTCGATATGCGTAATCAGCATGATTTCGATATTTCTCGTGCAGGATGGGTCGGAGACTATCAGGATCCCAATACCTTCTTGGAACTCTTTATAACCGGCAGCGGCAATAACGACGGAGAATACAGCAATCCCAAGTTCGATGAATTAATACGTAAGGCTGCTACGATGAAAGGCGGAGCGGAACGCTTCCGTGTATTACATGATGCGGAAGCTACATTCTTAACCGAAGATCAGGCTATATTGCCGATGTATTCGTATGTCAGTCAGAACCTTATCGATACGACAAAGTGGGACGGTTGGTATACTAATCCGCAGAATATTCAACCCTATGTCGGTATTAGAAAAGTAAAATAAAAGATGCGCTTAAAACTTTAAGTTTTGAGATGTCCTATGGCGCCGGCTGACTTCTGAATGGAGTATTCCGGCGCCGCAGAAGCTCCGCCGGTGTACTATCGGTGGAGCTTCTTTAAATTAAAAAATTTGAGTGGAGTATTGATATTATTCGCAAGGATGCCGATTGATCATAATGAACGAGGTGATCGGTAACCGCTCTTTTAACCCTGTCAATGCTTCCGTAAACATACGTAAATTTGGGGGAAGCATGATTCGATTTATCATACGCCGGTTAATCAGTTTGGTTCCGACGCTTTTTTTAATCGTAACATTCAGTTTTTTTATCATGAAAGTTGCTCCCGGCGGCCCTTTTTCCGCTGAACGGAATCCGCCGCCTGAGGTGCTTGCAAACATCAACAAGGTCTACCATTTGGACGAACCGCTGCCCAAGCAGTACGTGCGGTATTTGGGGAATATGCTGCACGGAGATCTCGGCCCGTCGTTCAGATATAAAGATTATACTGTAAATGATTTAATCGGCAATACTATGCCGAATTCGCTTATTCTCGGTATAACCGCCCTTTGCAGTGCTCTCTTTTTCGGTTTACTGGTAGGGCTTATTTCTGCAGTAAAGCGTAATTCCGTTGCCGATTATGCGGCAATGTCTATAGCGGTTATCGGAATTTCAGTGCCGCTGTTCGTTGTCGGTCCGCTTTTAATGCTTCTTTTTGCGGTAAAATTGAAATGGCTGCCGACCTCCGGCTGGATTACCGGCCGCCAAGGACTTAAAACGCTCGTTATGCCGGCGCTTGCGTTATCGCTGCCGTATTTTGCGTATATTGCCCGCCTTTCCCGTGCCAGCGTTTTGGAGGTATTGCGTTCGGACTATATCCGTACTGCGTATGCAAAAGGGCTTTCGTATCCCGTCGTGCTTTTTAAACACGCCTTAAAAGGCGCAATGCTGCCGGTTATCAGCTATCTCGGTCCGGCTTTTGCCGGTATTATCACCGGTTCCGTTGTTATCGAAAAAATCTTCTTGGTTCCCGGACTCGGCACCTTCTTTGTACAGTCCGCTCTTAACCGCGACTATACGCTGATTATGGGAACGGTGGTGATGTATTCCATCATTTTGATATTTATGAATTTTGTTGTTGATATTCTCTATGCGGTTATCGATCCCCGCATTTCATATAAGTGAGGCTGAAGATGGACGTTAAGCAAACGGACGGCACAAACCAAACTACGGACGGCACGCCGGTTAAAAAGAAAGGCGGCGTTCCGGTTAATGAGTTCAACCAATCGATGAAGCCGATATCCCTTTGGGATGATGCATGGCGGCGGTTGAAAAAAAATAAAATGGCGCTTATGGGACTGTTCATCGTAGGCTTTTATGCAGCGCTTTCGCTCTTGGCGCCGCTGTTACCGATTTATTCTTATTCCGAGCAGACGATTATCCATCAAAACCTGCCTCCTTCTCTTAGTAAGGCAGGGGATGTGATGGTGCGCCTAATCCGCGCGAATATGATGCGTACGGCAAAAAAAGAGGGACGGACTGATCTTTCCGAAAAGCAAAAAGAAGAACTCGCCGCTTTACAGCGGGAAGTAACGGATAATCCGGTACATAACCGCCGGTATCTTTTAGGTACGGATGCGCTCGGACGGGATATGTTTGCCCGTGTCGTATACGGCGGCCGCATTTCCATTATGATCGGATTGATCGGTACGATTACCTCGCTTTTTATCGGTGTACTGGTCGGCGCGGTGAGCGGTTATTTCGGCGGCTGGCTCGATAACGTATTGATGCGGTTCGTCGATATTATGTACGGTTTGCCATATATGCTCGTTGTTATCATTATGATGGCGATCTTGGGGCAGAATATCGTCATCCTGTTTGTCGCAATTGCGCTCGTTTCGTGGCTGACTATCGCGCGTGTTGTGCGCGGACAGGTTATCAGTTTGAAAAACGCCGAGTTTGTCGAAGCGGCACGTTCGATGGGGGCTTCCACGCCGCGTATCATCTTTAGGCACATACTGCCGAACACGCTCGGTATTATCATTATTTACTCAACGCTTTCCATCCCGGGCTTTATTATGAACGAGAGTTTTCTGTCGTTCTTAGGACTCGGTGTTTCGGCACCCCGTGCTTCGTGGGGCTCGCTTGTGTCCGATGGTGTAAACGTAATGACGCTCTATCCGTGGCAGCTGTTGGTTCCGGCAATCGCAATGACGGTTTTCTTATTTGCAATGAACTTTCTCGGCGACGGTCTCCGCGATGCCTTCGATCCTCAGAGTAAAAACAGGGTGTAACGATGAATAATCAAAAATCAGACGAGAAAATCTTAGAGGTTAAAAACTTACAAACATGGTTCTGGACTGACGCCGGTATCGTAAAGGCTGTTGACGGCGTTTCTTTCGATTTACATAAACGCGAAATGCTCGCCATAGTCGGCGAGTCCGGTTCGGGAAAGAGTGTAACCAACTTAGCGGTTATGAACCTGATTCCGAATCCGCCGGGTAAAATCATCGGCGGAGAGGTGTGGTACGGCGGAAAAGACGTGCTCAAGATGGACAAACAAGAGATTCGCCAGCTGCGGGGCAACAAGATATCGATGATCTTCCAAGACCCGATGACGAGTCTTAATCCTTTCTTAAAAATCTCGACGCAGATGATAGAAACAATCCGGCTGCATCAGGGCTTATCGAAAAAAGATGCGCGTGACCGGGCAATTGAAATGCTCAAGCTGGTCGGTATCCCCGCGGCGGAAAAGCGGGTCGATTGCTATCCGCACCAGTTTTCCGGCGGTATGCGTCAGCGCGTTATGATTGCAATGGGCTTAAGCTGCGACCCCGAAGTGCTGATTGCCGACGAGCCGACCAGCGCGTTGGATGTTACCATTCAGGCGCAGATTTTGGATTTAATCGGGGACTTGAGCGCCCGGCTCGGCACTGCCGTTATCCTGATTACCCACTCGCTCGGATTGGTGGCCGGTATGTGCGACCGCGTATGCGTTATGTATGCGGGACGTATTGTAGAACAGGGTGGGGTCGATGAACTGTTTGCAAATCCTGCGCACCCCTACACGCGCGGACTGATTAAATCGGTGCCGCGGATGGATAAGAAAAATACCGGCCGTCTGTTCTCTATCAGCGGGCAGCCGCCGAATGTTATCGACTTGCCGCCGTGCTGTCCGTTCTATCCGCGCTGCAGTGAAGCGATGCCGCAGTGTAAGACGGAGTACCCCGCTTCATACAGTCTTTCGCCCAGTCACCGCACGAGCTGTTGGCTCTATCAGTCGGGAAACGCTGCCAAGGAATCGGCCGCCTTATCCCAAGATTCAACGCAAGGCGGAGAGGCTGTTCCGGCTGCTTCCGTATCGAACAATGCGGCAGCTGAAGCTGCGGGAAATAACGAATAGGAGGCGCTTATCATGGAAGAAAAATATAACGAATCGGAAGCATTATTAACCGTCAAGGATTTAAAGATGCATTTTCCGTTTGCGGAAGGCGGCCTCTTTTCTCGTAAGAAAGGCGCTATCCGTGCGGTGGACGGCATCAGTTTTTCGGTTAAAAAGGGTGAAACGCTCGGTCTTGTCGGTGAGTCCGGTTGCGGAAAATCAACCGCAGCTCGCGCCATTGCACAGCTGTATACTCCGACATCGGGTTCTGTCCTGTTTAAGGGGATGGAGCTTGCCGGTTGTTCACACCACACGCTGATGCAGGCGCGTAAGGATATGCAGATGGTATTCCAAGATCCGTATGCATCGCTGAACCCGCGCATGACGGCAGGAAATATTATCGCGGAGCCGATGCGGATTTTAACGAAGCGCGGCATCCTTTCGTATACTAAAAAAGAAATTGACGATCGTGTTGAAGTGTTAATGGAAAAGGTCGGGTTGTCCCGCTTTTTCCGCAACCGGTACCCGCATGAGTTTTCAGGCGGGCAGCGGCAGCGTATCGGTATTGCCCGTGCGCTTGCGCTTCAGCCGGAGTTAATCCTTGCGGATGAGCCGGTCAGTGCGCTCGATGTGTCCATCCAAGCGCAGATTCTTAACCTCTTTAAGGATTTGCAGGATGAGTTCGGGCTTACCTATGTGTTTATCGCACACGATCTTGCCGTTATTCAGTACATTTCCACGCGGGTTGCGGTTATGTACCTCGGCGTTATCGTTGAAATTGCAAATGCCGAAGAGCTCTACTCAAAGCCGCTGCATCCATACACGGAAGCGCTCCTGTCTGCAGCGCCTATCCCCGATCCCGAAATCGAGCGCAAGCGCAAGCGGATTATCCTGTCGGGAGACGTGCCTTCACCTGCGGAAAAACGCACCGGGTGCTATTTTTACGACCGCTGCCCCAAGCGTATGGAACACTGCAAAAACGCTATCCCGCAGCTCAAAGAAAAAGGCAACGGCCATCAAGTCGCCTGCTTTCTCTGCGAATAAGCTTTCAACCTTACAAAAAGTCGCTGCCGTTTTCGGCAAGCAGCTGAAAATTGCAATGTTGTAAGTAAAAATAAACATTAGTAATTGATAACACATTACAAATTAAATCAGCCGTTCTCAAGTGGGAGAAGATTCCTGTCCGTAAGCCTTTTGAAATATACGACGCAGTAGATGCGCCGTATATTTCAAAAGGACTAAAAGGGATGGGCAAATGAGTGTTGTATAACCTCCTCCATCCTAGTAACAGGATGGAACTGAATGCCTTTCTTTACGTGTTCGGGGATTTTTTCAAGGTCACGGATATTCGCGGCGGGGATGATGATCTCCTTG
>NZ_CALHGC010000341.1 GCF_938029485.1 uncultured Treponema sp.
CTTGAGTGCCGGTTACGTTGCAATCGAATCGCCTGTTTTTCCCTTCCGGCGGGGAGCGGGCGTATTGCTGCTGCATTTGCAAAAATACTTGCGGATATTTTTCTCGTAATTTTGAGCCGGATATGATATTTGGACACCAGAAGTTTCCCGCCGTTTTAGCCCAGCGGATTGCTTTTTCAATGTCTTCATAGCTGCGTTTATCAATGCGGTTGAGCTTTTCTATGTCTTTAGCCCATTGTTCGATATGTTTTTGACTGGTAGTGAAATGAGGATCAACCAGCCGGTGGAGGTCATAGAGTAGGTGCGCTAAACGCTCTGCTTGTTCTGGAATTGTTTGTGTTTTTTGAACAGGTGTAGGGTTTACATCCCCGTCCGGTTCTTCCGGCGGGGATACTATTTCATTACCATTACCATTACCATTACCATCTACATCTACATCTACATCAACATCAAGGTTTGTGGTATTTGATAATGGTTTGTGGTGCGTGGTACCATAAACCGCCTTTTTAATTTTTGATACGACTTGCTGTGATACTCCATGTTTTTCAGCTGTTTCTTTTTGCGTCATCCCTACTTGTAAATCTTCACAGATTGCCCGTTGTATTTCTTGCGGTATTTCAGGCCGTCCGCCTTTTTTTCCATCTTCGGTGTTTTTTATGCGGCGGGCTTTGGCATTGTCGATGGCTTCTTGTATTGGAAGCCATGCACACGCTTCAAGTCCCGTAAAATTAGGCTCCGTACCATAAAGCCCGTATTCAATAATTGCTTCATAAAACCTATAGCGCAATTCTTTGTCTAATAGTTTTAATTGTTTTGAAAAGGTTTCATAAAAGATAAAACTCATCGCCATCTTTAAGCTCCATTATTTTGCAATTTTAAAATCATCTAAATCAAAAAGCGTTGGTGCTGTCTTTTCAATATCAGCTTCTTTCAAATACGCAACGCCATCATTAAATGAAATCTCGTTTAACTCATGCCCAATACCATAGCGGCCTTTTTTTACGGCAATATACGGCACGGTAAAAAGCCCCGCAAACGGATCGTAGACAACCTCACCTGAATTTGAATACCGCTCAATAAGACGTTCAACAACATCTATTTGCAGCGGGCAAATGTGCATATTAAGCGCTTTTCGAGACTGCTCACTATTGAGCGTATACATACGATTGACATCATCCCATACATACTCACTTGGAGAAGCGTTGCTAATAACAGAAAATGAAGCCGGCAGCTTCCGCACTTCGTCCAGTTCTTCTGCGAGCCGGACATGTTCGCTATAGTCGTAAATATGCTCTTTTGAATAGTGCCGATAGAGCTTTTGCATATCGGATACCGGATATGCTTTTAATTCCTCAAGTGTTACGAGCCTATTACCACTTGATCTCCAATATGCGTGCGCATCAATTTGCCAGCGGCCGCGGCTGTATGCTTCTTTCGTCTTTTGTACCGGCGTATCTGCGTATGCTTTCGTCGTATCGGTTGGGAGCTTTCGGAAAAGCAGAATATATTCAGGACATCCGACTCCCATTTTTGAACCGTCTTTACATTGCTCACTCCATCCGAGCCGATAGGTTTGATTGTTTTCCCGTACGACATCGGTGGTGATAATAATGCGCCCCATATAGCGAAACCCATGCTTTAAAAAATGGAATACTGTCATGTCGCTAAAAGGATCTACTGTCGGCATTCCGTCTCCGGTCGCATTACCGAACAAGATACGGTCTTTGACATGGATACAGGCAAGCCGCCCGGGTTTTAATACCCGCAAGAGGTGCGGAGTAAGAAAATCCATCTGTTGAAAGAATTTCTCGTTATTTTCGTTGTGTCCGAAATCGTTATAGGTCGGCGTATATTCGTAGTGATTGCTGAAGGGGATTGAGGTAACGATAAGGTCAACCGTGTTATCTGCCATAGTAGGAAGCTCGATACAGTTATCATTCAAGACTGCTTTAAAGTGCTTTCCTTCAATTACCTTTCTTTCAACACCGATCGTACGGGCGAGCTTTTCTGCAAGTGTTATTGAAGACAATCCGTATTTACGGACAATCTCTGTCATCTGGAATACAAGATGCTTATGTTGCTCCCATTTCTCCTCTAATGCCTTTAATACCGCCTGTTCACTTTCGGTGTAGATGATATGTACTTCAACCGGGTGCGACTGTTGAAACCGATAGATGCGGTGTACGGCTTGGATAAAATCATTGAACTTATAATCAATACCGACAAAAATGCATTTGTGGCAATGATATTGCATATTGCCGCCTTGCGCCGATATATCAGGTTTGGTTGCAAGATATTGCAATTTGCCACTTTTAAACGCCCTCGTAATTTCGACGTTCTTTTCAAGGTCTTGACTACCATAAACAAAGCCTGCATCGGGGAATGCCTTTTGAAGAGCGTACCTCTCTGCTTCTAAATTATGCCAGAGGATAAAATGATCGTCAGGGGCGGCCTGCACTATCTGAAGTGTTTGCGCTACTCGATCGCTGATACTGTCTCTCTTTTCTTTCGATGCTTCTTTTAAACCGAGCGCGGCATCTCGAAACATTTTTACTTGCCCGTCATCTTCACATCCGGCTGTTGCATTATCAACCGACACCTTATGATAGATAACGTTTAACGCCGGCAAATCATACCCGCTATCGGAATAAGAAGGATTAACATCGGAGGGCTTTGTAATAAAAAGCGCCCACGTGGAAACCCATATCCAAAATTCTTTTTCTTTATGTGGATAAAGTGTAAGATTGTTAGCTTTCGTGCTATCCCGTTTAAAAAAACGGGTAAGAGCTTGCCCCGTGTCCATCACGCCTAAAAAGCCCGCATAATGGATGAGTTCTTTATATTTATTCGGAGAAGGCGTTGCTGTTGCAACAAACTTATATTTGACATTTTTAAACTTTGGCAAAAACTCTTGATATGTTTTTGAGCCGAAAGAACGCAGTACAGACGCTTCGTCTAAACTACACGCTGTGAACGAATCAAGATTGATATTCCCATCCCGCACCCGCTCGTAGTTTGTAATAAGAATTGCTTCACTTGCCGCCGCTATATCTTCTTGCGTTTTAATATACCGTATAGGAAGATTATCAAGAAGCATTTGCGCATCGTGATAAAATTCGTCAACGATATTCAAAGGTGTTACAATCAAGGCCTTGCCGCCTTCTTTTGCTAAAATTAAACGGAGTATCTCAAGTTGTATAACCGTTTTACCTAAGCCGAAACTTGCAAAAACAGCGCGGCAGCCTCCGGCAATTGCCCACTTTACCGCATCTTTTTGATGCGGTTTTAAAATAGGATGTATGTCATTTTCGGCTATAGAAAAACCGCTTGATGATGCGATTGCGATTTTCTCTTTCAAAAATTCTTCGTATGTCATGCTTCAATATCCTTTTGAGTCGATACTCCCTGCTGATATAAAAGCAGCAGGGAGTAAAGGTGTTAAGCGATCACCGATACTTTGATACGTTCCTTCAAGTATTCAGCGATTCGCAATCGCGCCTCATTACGCCATGCTCCACCGTCAGCCTCAAATAATGCAGCTTGTACCGCCCCGTCATCGCTGGTTTTAATACGCAATAAAAATTGACTTTCAGGCTGTACAACCTCTCTGAATGTCCGGTACGGAGAAAGGCGGACAATCGGTTTTATCTCTCCTTTTTCTTTTAATGCTCCGCTTACGCCCTTCTTGACGGTTACGTGCTGTGTGATGCCATCGTCATCCGTATTAGCGGTATCAGCTTGCACTGTTTTTGAAACCATCAGTGCAACGTAATCAAAATCATCGCCTTCTTTTTTTTCAAAAAGAGAATGCAGTTTGATGATAAAATCTTCTTGCGGAAGGAAATAATTAAACGGAAATGTTTCCATTTTTCTATCAAGTTGTGCAGATACTATCATTTCGCGATCTCTCTTTTCTTTTGAAAGAGCTGAATACAATACAACAGAATCCGGATCATTAATGACAGCAAAAAAGGATTGTATTAAATCAAAATCATCAATATTCCGTTCGACAAAATCGACAAACCCCGTAAGCGTTGCAACGTCAACCGCTTTTGCTTTCGGTTCATACAACACAGGATTCAAATCCCGCGCACTGTACGTTTTGCCGTCTACTTGTACGATAAAGCTATCCCTTACCAAACTTTCAATCTTTTCGATTGCTTCTTTTCCAAAATCCATACATCTAACCTCCTATTGCGGAAATATTTCCGCTTGTAAAGTCTAATACGTGCTGCTCAGGGTTATCCTCATAAGCCGCAAGAATGCCATCGTCGCTATCAAGATAGAGGGTGCTTTCTGCCGGTTTTATGGGGGCGAGGCGACTTGATACCGAAATGCGGCACTCTGCGTCTCTACGCGTTTTGCCCGGTTTTACCTCAATCTTAATTGTGATACTTCGCGATGTAGTAGGACTGGTGTTTTCGTCGTTGATATTTGCAAGCATTTTTTCAAACTCAACATTGAATAAGTCGATTACTGCACCGCTTTTCAGGGTTTGTAATGTAACCTTTTCCATAGATTACTCCTTTCAGCGTCTGTTCCGCTGTGTCATATATATTTTGCAATCGCAAAAAAAACAGAATCAGATTTTTCCGCTTTCTTCATTACGAACGAAGAATGCAGCGGTCTTTAATCGATTCCGGCATTACGTTCGGTTTATGCCAGATGATGTCTTGTCGTAAATACCAGCCGTCTTCCTGTAGCGCAAACGCTACCCGCCACGGTACTCCAATTAAATCTTTCGGCTTTAAGCATCCTGATAAAGGTGTTTTATGTATGATCCCTTGTAGTGAACCTTTATGGGTACTTTGTTTATAGTGTTTACCAACATTATTAGATGTTCCTGCTTTAGTACGGGCTTTGCCGCTCCCTGCATAGCTGTCTCCAAGATTAAGCCAGAGTGTTCCATCATCTTTTAACACTCGTTTTAGTTCACGAAATACGGCAACTAAATTCTTGACATATTCTTCTACCGTATCCTCTTGTCCTATTTGCCCTGCAACGCCGTAATCACGAAGTGAGTAATACGGCGGACTTGTTACGCAGCATTGAACAGATTTTGTTTCAAGGGTTGGTAGAATTGTTTTACAGTCGCCAATTAAAAGAGCATTCATTGTTTTTCCCTTATGTTTCGCGGACGCAATGCGCTACTGCGTCCGCGCTCTTTTCATGCAACATCATCGCCAAAGGGAAGCTCAGATGCTTTTTCTTTTGCACGTTTTTCCGCCTGTTGTTCTTTGATGCTTTTCCAGTAATGCAGTTCTTTTATCTGCTTCTTCACCCATGTAAAGCCGCGATGCCACCCACGCACATAGAATAAATCACGGCCTGCTTTTGCCTCATTATATAAAAAATCCTTTTTTGCTTTGATTTCACTCTGTATTGTTTCTTCAAGTGCGGTATAGCTGTCGCTTGCTGTAAGCGAATCAAGGATGCGTGAAAATTCATTCAACACATCCAGCGCAAGGTTGCACTCCGTGTCAACGCCGTCTTCACTGTTATCGATTTGCTGCACCCACGGCTCCATTCTATTTGCCGTGTCAAATAACGCAGGCAGCACAATAAAACCTGCTTTATTCGCAGCACTTTTGAAGTTACGGATACCGGCGCAAAATCCCTGTAGTTCTGCAACACTATTGCTTTTCTCTTCTACTTGCAGATGTGTCTCCGCTTCATGCGCGGCATGATTTGCTTGCTTCAAAAGCTGGTCAAACATACTCTGTATATCGAGCTGCTCCATATCGGCATACTGTCCGGTTGCCGGTTCACTTACCGTCGGAACGGGGCACTCTCTTACTGTCAATGACTTACTTTCATTCTCGTTCATATATTCCTCCTAAAAAGCGTTATGTTATTCCAACCCAATATAGGTTATTGTCTATTCTGTCATCTAAAAATCAGTCGGAAAGGGGCTGTCAATTTCCATCCCGCACCGCGGACAAT
>NZ_CALHGC010000342.1 GCF_938029485.1 uncultured Treponema sp.
CGGATATAATGAATAATTTCCTTACAGAAAAAGCCGATAGGCTTTCAGTTTTTGGACAGCCTCTATCAATTCATAACACAGACGACTCGGAATTTTGGATAGCGAGCCCTTGACCTAACGTAATCTTGCGCATACACTCTATCGGATGAATAAGAAAACGGTTGCCGCCTATTGTGCCGCTTTTGTGTATGAAACAATAAAAATCTTTTATATTGCATTTTTTTACGCAAAACCTCTGCAAGAATCGGTATTTTTTAGACATAGCGCATTTGCGTCACTTTGTATGCCGGTACTGTTGTGGCTGATGCTCGCATTAAACGAAAAAGCATTCCATTGGGCGCTCTATACCGCCGCATTATTCAAATTAACCGCCGTTTGTGCGGAGTTCCTCTATATTTTTCAACGAGGATTTGCTATAATAAAAACCGTCTTTAACTCGGTACAGAGCAGCAGCCTCGATTTTTCAAAGGAAGTTCTGTTTTTCCTTGCAGCCGATACGGTACTGTTGTTCTATTCATTTATAAAGGGGAGTATGTATTATGCAAATAATACCGATTGCTAGCGGAAAGGGAGGGGTCGGGAAAAGTCTCCTTTCCGCGAATCTTGCCATTGCACTCGGACAAGCAGGAAAAAACGTTCTGGTTGCCGATCTTGATTTAGGCGCATCAAATCTTCATTTAGTCCTCGGCCAGCAATCGAACACACACGGAATCGGTACTTTTTTATCGGGGAATTCGTCATTTGAAGACATTATCGTAAACACGGGATACCCGAATGTACGTTTTCTTCCGGGCGATTCCGAAATTCCCGGCTTCGCGGCCTTAAAAGCATCCGATAAAAACAGCTTAATCAAAAATATGCTTAAAACGGATGCGGACTATCTGATACTTGACCTCGGAGCGGGAACACACCTCGGTATTCTGGATTTCTTTTTACTCTCTCCGCAAGGCATTGTCGTTACCGCGCCGTCGGTTACCGCAATACTGAATGCATATCTCTTCCTAAAAAATGTCGTATTCCGTATGCTCTACGGAACCTTTAAGCGGAACAGCCCCGGTTTTAAATATTTGGAAAAACTCAAGTCGGACTCCTCGTCCATGCAGCGAATGTACATTCCCCGCATCATCACCGAGCTGGAAAAAGTCGACCCTAAAAATGCCGAATTGTTTTTATCCAATTTGCGGAAGTTTAAGCCGCGGCTTATTATGAATATGCTCGACGACCCGAAAGATGCCGATAAGGCCTTAAAAATTCGCCGGTCATGCCAAGAATACCTCAACATCAACCTTGAACACCTCGGCGTTATTTATCGGGATACGATACAGGATACGGCGCTTGCATCGCGTTTACCGGTCATTATTTATAAACCTCAGGCGATGGTATCTCAGGCAATCTACCGCATTGCCGACAAAATTCTGCAGTCCGAAACCGAAATCTTTCAAAATGCGGCAGATTACGCCGAATATACCGACGAAACGTTTCAGTCCGCCGAACTGGAGGCTGAAACCGACTTCCGTTCAAAAATGGGATATATCGAAGACCTTATCGGCAGCGAGGCACTGTCGATGAGCGATATTGCCGAAATGCTCAAGAGTCAACAATATGAGATTTCCGTTTTAAAGAAAGAAAATGCTTTGTTAAAGAGGAAAATAAAAACAGCCCTTGAACAAGGGTATCGGATATAAGTGCGGTATGGTATGAAGTGGACGATAAAACAAAACGAGAGAAATAAAAAGTGGTATTTTTCCGTCAGCGACGTAGAAAATAAAGAAAACTGCGTATTTCCCGGCTACGAAGAGATCATGGAGCAAGCTCGAAAAAACGGACTTTCTACCGAAAACCTCATCAACGCACAACAGTTTGAACGCTATTTTGATAAGATATTATATGGAAAGACACTACCGCTTCCCCTCGAAATCGAACTTGAGCCTTCTTTTGACGCACGCCTGATTATCGATCCGGACAAAACTACGGCAACGTTGTATATCAGAAAAGCAAAAGACGAACCGCGCAATATTGATAAAAAACTGATTACAACGATGCTCAATAACAGCCGCATTGTACATATCGATTTTAAAGCGCTGGACGAAAAAATAAATGCTTTTCTCGAAACTCCCGATCGGGAAATTGAACTTATTGTTGTAGAAGGCACATTGCCCGGGCGGGGAAAGGATCGAACGCTTATCCCGCATATTACAAAATTGGACGAGGCAGAAGATATCCTGTTCCGTAAAAAACTGCTCCATGCGGTAGAAACAGCCCGTGAGCAGCCGCAGATGATATACGACAAAGACTTTCCGCTTTCAGAAGCGCAAACTCTTTCGGTTGTTGCAAAGCACGATTTGTTGTACGAATTTTCAAAATCGGAACTCGGTACAAGCGGCGCAGATATTTACGGTAACGCCATTCCGGGATTGCCGGGCAACGACCCCTTTGTGCTCGATTTGCGAAATATCACGCAAACTAACGACGAATTAAAGGCGGGATGCAATGGGATTCTTTTGTCGGCGGAAAGCCCCGACGGACTTAAGCTGCGTATTATTCCCTACAAAGACGCGACGGTTAAAGCCGCTATCAGCGACGATAAAATGGAAGCATCTCTCATTCTCGAATCGGGCAGAGGGGCGGGAGCACGACTTTCGCTTTCACGGTTAAAAAAAGCTTTAGACGAAGTAAACCTGCCGCCCAACCGATATACTGACAAAATACTGCGAGATGCCATTTACGAAGCACGCCTTTCTTCCGCACCGATTGAATTTACCGTCAGCAGAGGCATACAGCCGGTGGCTCCGCATTCGTACCAATTCGACTGGAAAGTGGATTTCGGCCATTCAAACTCCGTATCGGTAAAGCGAGGGGAGACGCTGCTGGAAGCGACATTTCGGGAAACCGGCGAAAAAGGCTCCGATGTATTCGGCAACACTATTGAAATTAATACGGCCGCACTGTTAAAGCTGCCCCAAACCGACAACACAATCCGCGTTATCAAGCAGGGAAGAAAGATTTCATTTGTGGCGGCAGTACACGGAGAATTAGTACGGACCCCGGAAAAACTCAAGATACTCAATTCAAAGATTATCGATACCGATGTGAATAAAGAAACCGGCGATATTATCTTTGCAGGCGATGTGATTATCAACGGAGATATCGACGCGGATCGCAGCGTAAAGGCAGGAGGGTGTTTAACCGTCAACGGAGATGCGGGCGTATCGCTGGTATATACCAAGGAATCGCTTTTAATGAACGGCGGCATACGCGGAGAAAGCCGCGGTACGGTGTGGGCAAAGAATACAATAGCGCTCCATTTTGCTGAAACGGCACGGCTGTTCGCCGGCGGAGATATTTATATTAACGAATATAGCTTCCGCTGCGTTGTTAAAACAAACGGCAAACTGGTTATGAATGGAGAGCCGGGCAGCTTTATCGGCGGGAATGCTCATGCGGCCCGCGGTATCAGTGTACGCAATTTAGGCGACTACAAGACTGTTCGCACGATTATCTCTTTTGGACAAGACTACCTCATAAAGGACAAAATTGAGGTATACGAAAAACAGACGCAGGAAAACCTGCTGGAAATAGCTCGTATAGAAGCGGAGTTAAACGATGCCGAAACCCCTGCCGACCGTATCCAAGAGCTGCGGGAACAAAAGGTCATATTGCTTAAATCAAATACGGCATTGGGCATAAAAATTTTTAAACTTAAAGAGAATTTTGAATCGCATATCCCTTCGGAAATAAAGATAACCGGCACCATATACCCGGGCGTTATTTTGGAAAGCCACGGCAGATATTATGAAGTACGCGAACCGGCTTCGCACGTCATATTTACCTTCGATCAAAAGCAAGGCAGAATAATCTGCAAGCAAATTGAAGATAAAATCGAGCTTACAGCGGAATAAGAGGTGTTTTTATGATGTGTGCTATCCAATATCCGTCGCAGATAAAGCCGGAGATCATTCCCGGCTTCCCGTTATTACGGTGGTACGGTTTGATGTACCTCGTTGCCTTTATGATAGCGTTTGCACTGTTTAAAGTGCAAGTTAAAAAAGGTGAATTGCAACGATATGCAAAAAGTGAAAAACCTATCACAAATGAAGATATTATCGACTTTTTTACATGGTCGCTTTTCGGATTGATGCTCGGCGCGCGGATTTTTGCAACCCTTGTATATGAACCGACATGGCTTTATTGGCAAAAGCCGTGGCTGATCTTTTGGCCGTTTTCCGAATCGCGCCAATGGACGGGCTTGCAGGGAATGTCGTACCACGGAGGTTTTATCGGCTGCTTCCTAGGCGCTATCCTCTGGACAAAGCGGCATAAGCAGGATTTTTTTGCGTGGGCGGATACCGCAGCGGCGGGAATACCGCTCGGCTATACCTTCGGCCGTATAGGAAACTTTTTAAACGGAGAGCTCTACGGCAGAATAACTACAAGCCCTATCGGAATGCTCTTTCCGTCGGTGCCGCTGTACGACTGCTTTCCCGTTAAAGAAGCATGGGTACGGGACTTTGCCGCCAAAGCAGGCGTTGCCATACAGGAGGGCGCGCAGTATGTCAACCTGCCCCGCCATCCGAGCCAGCTGTACGAGGCGCTTTTTGAAGGAGTCCTTCTCTGGATTGCCGTATGGCTGGTACGCAATAAAAAACCGTTTAACGGTTTTTTATTTTGTTTTTATACAATCGGTTACGGCGTTGTCCGCTTTTTTATCGAATACTTCCGCCAACCCGATTATGAGCTGGGATTTCGGATTGCCGCCACAGACGAGGCAAACATCTATCTTTTTAGCTCGTTTAAGAATATTTCCACCGGACAAATATTTTGTTTTATGATGATTGCAGGCGGCCTTATCGGGATCGCTCTTTTAGCTCAATATAATCGGAAGCGGAACCATGAATAAGCAGTTATTACCTAAAAACGGCAGGAAAGATATATTCACATTCTCACTCCTTTCATCCGGAACACGGATATGGTACGCCGTTATGTCGTTGTGTATTATTGCAGCTGCCGTCCTTATGTATATTGAACGGCATCGATTGCCGGTGTTGGGAATCGTATTGGGTTGTTTTTCGCTGTTTGTGCTGTGCTATGTGGATCGGTGGCGCTTTAATTGTCAGGAAAAAACGATAGAATACAGAGTCGGTCTTATTTTTCTTGCTCTGCACAAGCAGTATTCCTTTTCAGACATCGAAAAAGCCGAAACCGAACGCTTTATCAAAGGTCTGTTGAAAACGGAGTTTATAAAATGCGTGCTGTGTTTACGCACCGGAGAAAAGAAAACGGTCGCCATTTTCCCTGCACGTAACAAAGTCCTCGAACGGCACTGGGAAACACTCACCGCATTTTTTGCCGGTTAGGAAAAGAGAGACTATCGATATGCAAGAAACAGTGCCGAATCGCAATTATAAAGATTCAGTGTTTGTCGATCTTTTTAGTGAAGATGAAAAAGCACGAGAAAATTTTTTGTCGCTCTACAATGCTTTACATAATACTCATCTAAATTCTATAGAAAGAATTAAGAACATACGTCTTGATCAAGTGCTCTATATGACTTTTTATAATGATGTATCATATTTAGTTGAAGATAAAATTATTCTACTTGCTGAACATCAATCTACTATAAATGAAAATATGCCGATACGCTGTCTGGAATACGTAGTGCGGCTCTATGAGCAACTCTATGATGCAAAAGAAAAATATAGCCGCCAATTGTTGAAAATACCGACACCGGAATTTTATGTATTTTATAATGGGGTTGAACCGCTTCCGCAAGAATATACGCTTAAATTATCGGATGCATTTTTGCATAAAATAGAATCGCCCTCGCTTGAATTATGTGTAAATGTGATTAATATTAATAGTGAGAGGCGCCATAGTTTATTGGAAAAATGTCAGCCGATACATGAATACAGTCTTTTTGTAGACATCATTCGTAGATATAAAGCACATGATCCGGTCAGCGGTTTTCAAAAGGCAATAGCCTACTGCATACAGCATAATATTTTGAAAGACTACCTGCAGCGAAAGACCAAGGAGGTTATCAATATGTTATTAGCAGAATATGATTATGCTACTGATATAGCAGTACAGAGAGAAGAAGCAGGCAGAATAGCTTTTGCTCAAGGTATGGAACGGGGTATGGAACGAGGTATGGAACGAGGCTCTCTTCAAGCAAAATTGGAAACAGCACGCCTGATGCTTCAACGCAATTACCCTATAGCGGAAGTTTGTCTTATGACCGGTCTTACTGAGGAAGATATTGAATCAATTCATAATTAAGAATTAGTATTAGGGAGAATATATGCGCTGCCCGTATTGCGGAAGTGTTGACGACAAAGTAGTAGAGTCCCGAACACTCGGGCAAGGCGATTGTATCAGGCGGAGAAGAGAATGCCTCAGCTGCGGGTATCGCTTTACCAGCTATGAACGGATAGAAGAAAAACCGTTGATGGTAGTTAAACGGAACGGACGGCGGGAACCTTTTGACCGCTCAAAATTGGAACACGGTATCGAACGTTCACTGGAAAAACGCCCCGTTTCAATGAACGAAATTGAAAACATCGTCAGCGATATTGAAGATGCTGCGGTTATGAATAGTAAGAGCGCCAAAGAAATAAAAAGCACCGAGTTGGGCGAAATGGTGCTCGCTCGCTTACATTCACTTGATAAAGTCGCTTATATCCGATTCGCATCGGTGTATAAAAAGTTCAATGATCTTGACGAATTTATCAGTGAAGTACAAAAAATACATATTGAAAACCC
>NZ_CALHGC010000343.1 GCF_938029485.1 uncultured Treponema sp.
CGGCGTTGCTGCACAAAAATAAATGCTCAACGTACAACAAGTACGTCTCCGCTTTGTTTTTGTTTGCGCCTTGTATCCGGTACCGTTATTTTCAAAAGGCTGACGGAAAGGCTAGTTTTAGACGTCATAGCCACAATTATTCTGCGATGTTAATCTACTCCGTCTGATGTGTTTGCCCGTCTGTTAGAAAAAATGTGCGAAATTTTTGATAAAATTTCGCACAGAAAATGTCGTAACCGGAGGAATAGACATGGGTGATTATTCGATGCCGAACTATTTCCAAAATATGGAACAAGTTGGAAAAGAGTTGGCACATATTGATGAAGAAAATGAGAAGCTGATAAAGGACGTTGAAGAGGAAATCGGCAAGCTGATAGACGAGATTCACGAAGCGGGAACACCGACGGAAGCTATCAACGAAAAAGGTCAGATGACTGCACTGCAGCGGATTGCCGACCTCATCGATGAAGGAACGTGGTGTCCTTTAAACAGCCTCTATAATCCGCAGGACTTTGAAACCGCGACCGGTATTGTCAAAGGTTTGGGACGGATTAACGGAAAATGGGCGGTTATCGTCGCGTCCGACAACAAAAAAATCGTCGGTGCGTGGGTTCCCGGACAGGCTGAAAATTTACTGCGGGCATCCGACACGGCAAAGTGTCTCCGCATTCCGCTCGTGTATGTACTGAACTGCAGCGGTGTTAAGCTCGACGAGCAGGAAAAGGTTTATGCAAACCGGCGCGGCGGCGGTACTCCGTTCTATCGGAACGTAGAGCTGCAGCAGCTCGGTGTTCCCGTCATTGTCGGTATCTACGGCACGAACCCTGCAGGCGGCGGCTATCACAGTATCAGCCCGACTATCCTGATTGCGCATGAAAAGGCGAACATGGCAGTCGGCGGCGCCGGTATCGTCGGCGGTATGAATCCGAAAGGCTATATCGACCAAGAAGGCGCCGAGCAGATTATCGACGCAAGCAAAAAGTCCAAGGGCGTCGATGTCCCCGGAACGGTATCCATTCACTATAACGAAACCGGCTTCTTCCGCGAGGTATACAGCGACGAAATCGGCGTGTTGGACGGTATTAAAAAGTACATGGACTACCTGCCCGCCTACGATTTGGAATTTTTCCGCGTAGACGAACCGCGGGAACCGGCGCTCGATCCGAACGACCTGTATTCGATTTTGCCGATGAATCAGAAAAAGATATACAATATCTACGATATTATCGGACGGCTGGTAGATAACAGCGAATTCAGCGAGTATAAGAAAGGGTACGGCCCTGAAATGGTAACCGGACTTGCAAAGGTGGACGGATTATTAGTCGGTATTGTGGCAAACTTCCAAGGCTTGCTGCTGAAGTACCCCGAATACAAGGAAGGCGCTGTCGGTATCGGCGGTAAGCTTTACCGGCAGGGACTTATGAAGATGAATGAGTTCGTAACGCTCTGCGCGCGCGATAAGATTCCGATTGTCTGGCTGCAGGATACTACCGGTATCGATGTCGGTAACGATGCGGAAAAAGCCGAACTGTTGGGATTAGGCCAGTCGCTCATTTACTCCATTCAGAACTCCAATATCCCGCAGATGGAAGTTACGTTGCGCAAGGGTACCGCTGCGGCTCACTATGTATTGGGCGGCCCTCAGGGTAACGATACCAATGCATTCTCGCTCGGTACCGCGGCGACTGAAATCAACGTAATGAACGGCGAAACTGCTGCAACCGCGATGTATTGCCGGCGTTTGGTTAAGGACAAGGATGCCGGAAAGGATTTAACGCCTACCATTGAAAAGATGAATAAGCTGATTAATGAATATAAGGAAAAATCCGTTCCGCAGTATTGTGCCAAGACCGGTATGGTTGATGAAATCGTCAGCTTGTATGATATACGGGCGTATATGATTGCATTTGCAAATTCGGTATACCAGAATCCCAAAGCAATGTGCGCATTCCATCAAATGCTGCTTCCGCGGGCAATTAGAGAATACAATACGTTTGTAAAGAAATAAACTTGCAAAAACGGTATCGGTAAACAGTTTTAAACGGTAAAACCGGTACCGTTGCGTTTGGGAACCGCTCAAACGGATAAAAACCGCGTACGGCGGCTCTCTTATTTGTGCATATATACCGTCGTAATTTTTACGCGGCTATATATGCATTATAAGGAGATGTCTTTTTATGGAAAGAATTGTTTTAAAGTTGGGGATGTTCGAAACACTCATGGTTGCCGTTATCGCGATCTATGTAGGAGAGTTTTTGCGCAACAAAATCCCGGTATTAAAAAAATATTGCTTGCCCGCTGCAGTTGTCGGCGGAACATTGTTTGCGCTCATTTCATTATTGCTTTATTCGGTTAATATTTTTGAACTTAATTTTGATTATAAAACGGTCAATCAGCTGTTCTACTGCCTGTTCTTTGCCGCAAGCGGAGCCGCAGCCAGTTTGGCACTGCTGAAAAAAGGCGGCAAGCTGGTTATTATCTTTACCGTATTGGCAGCCTTGCTCGCAGCATTGCAAAATACCGCGGCTATTACAGTCGGAAACCTCTTTCATATCAGCCCGCTGATTTCGATGATGACCGGCAGTATTCCGATGACCGGCGGTCACGGAAATGCCGCATCGTTTGCACCGATCGCCGTAGAAGCGGGCGCAACCGCCGCTATGGAAGTTGCGATTGCAGCGGCAACTTTCGGTTTGATTTCGGGATGTATCCTCGGCGGCCCGTTCGGTAACTTTATGGTAAAGCGCTTTCACCTTGAAAATCCCGAGTTGGACGGCAAAGAAGAAGCTGCGGAATTAAAGGCGGAAGGTTCCGGCGGAACAGCGGGTGCTTTAGTCGACAAATACAATATGCTGCAAGCGGTGTTTATGCTCTGTATTGCATGCGGTATCGGGCAAGTGTTGTTTTTAACCCTCAAGCACTTCAAAATTAATTTCCCTATTCACGTATGCTGTATGTTCGGCGGGATTGCGATGCGCCTTTTGCTGGATTTGACCTCAAAAAATAATCCTGCAAAGCACAACGTGTTATATGATGCCTTCGATATCGTCGGTGAATTTTCGTTAGCCCTGTTTGTTTCGATGTCCATTATTTCTATGAAACTCTGGCAGCTTGCAGGTCTAGGAACTGCATTGGTGGTATTGCTGCTCGTGCAGGTCGTTTTGATCGTGGCTTTCTGTTACTTCCTTACATTCAACCTTTTAGGCAGAAACTACGATGCGGCGGTTATGGCGGTCGGTCATATCGGATTCGGCTTAGGTGCGGTCCCCGTTTCGATGACCACGATGCAGACGGTTTGCCGCAAGTACCGCTATTCCAAGCTGGCTTTCTTCGTGGTGCCGGTTATCGGAGGATTTATCAGTAATATCACCAACGCAATTATTATCACAAAGTTCTTGGATTTGGCAAAGCACATGCTTGGACTTTGATACATAATCGGCAGGGGGCAAGCATCGTTATGAGTATATTTACTATGGGCGTGGACGTGGGTTCTACGGCTTCCAAATGTGTTATCATCAAGGACGGAAAAGAGATCGTCGCAACGGCTGTTGTTCCGGTGGGGACGGGAACAAGCGGGCCGGCACGGGTAATGAAGCAAGCACTGGAGCATCTCGGCTTTACCTCGATGGAGCAGCTTGACGGAGCTATTGCAACGGGTTACGGGCGAAACTCTTTGAAAGAAGTACCGGCGCAGATGTCGGAGCTTTCGTGCCACGCCAAAGGAGCCTATTTCTTGTTCCCGCGCGTCCGCACTATTATCGACATCGGCGGGCAGGACTCAAAAGCGCTTAAAATCGGCGATAACGGAATGCTTGAAAACTTTGTCATGAACGATAAATGCGCCGCCGGTACGGGACGCTTCCTCGATGTTATCGCAAAGGTTCTGGAGATCAATTTGGAAGACCTTGAAAAACTCGATGAGCAGTCTACAAAAGAGCTGACGATCAGCTCCACCTGTACCGTTTTTGCCGAATCGGAGGTTATTTCCCAGCTGGCAAGCGGCGCAAAGATCCCCGATATCGTAAAAGGCATTCATACGGCAATAGCCAGCCGCGTCGGTAGTTTGGCAAAGCGCGTCGGCATTCAGGATGATGTCGTCATGACCGGAGGCGTTGCCTTGAATAAGGGAATGGTTCGGGCAATGGAAAAAAACATAGGATTTAAAATTCACACGAGTGAGTATTGCCAGTTAAATGGCGCAATTGGAGCCGCTCTGTTTGCACACCAAAAGGCGGCAAAATAAGTATGCTTGTGCCGGTAATGCAAGGCCGGTACGGGCTTAATGAGGAGGAAACAAATGGCCCAAAAGATGGAAAAGTTACCCAACAAAACGCCGCGGCCGATCGAGGGGCATAAACCCGCTGCCGCTGTTTTACGCGATGTGGTAGACAAGGTGTATGCGAACGCGTGGGAGGCAAAACGGCGCGGGGAGTTAGTCGGATGGAGTTCTTCTAAATTTCCAATTGAATTAGCGAAAGCTTTTGACTTGAATGTAGTCTATCCCGAAAACCACGCGGCGTCGACGGCTGCAAAGAAAGACGGATTGCGCCTTTGCCAAGCAGCGGAGGATATGGGATATGATAACGATATCTGCGGTTATGCGCGCATCAGTCTTGCGTATGCCGCAGGAGAGCCGACCGATTCGCGCAGAATGCCGCAGCCCGACTTTTTGCTGTGCTGCAACAATATCTGCAATATGATGA
>NZ_CALHGC010000344.1 GCF_938029485.1 uncultured Treponema sp.
TCGACTGAGGATCGTCGAGGTGCCGCTCAACTTCGCGTGCGGTAGTTTCCACTATTCTCGACCGCTCCGTTACGAACGTATTAAGAAGCGATAGGTAGTAGTTTTTCTCTGCGATAAGCGTTTCCTGCGCATTTGCGGTAATTATCCTTTTTGCTTGAACGAACCATATAAACGACAGCAAAAACATAATGATCACAAATGGAATGGCCAACATAATTAATAATTGCGCTCTTATGGAAAGAGCAGAATAACTTTTTCTCATATTGGGTATTATTATATCTATAAAAGGGTAATTGTCAATGCTGCATTTCTGCTTACGCTTGCGCTGAATTTATCTAATTTAAAACCGAGAGACAGGATTTAGCATAAAAAAATTTAGCCCATCCAAAATATTTTTAGTTTTTTCCTTGCGTTTTCTCCAATTCTATGGGATACTGGAGAAAGTGTATCTTCTAAAAGTGGAGGGATCATTCTATGTTATTAGTTGGAAACGGTATGCTTATCACCCGCGATCCGAACAAGCCTTTTATCGAAAACGGCTGTGTTTGCATTGAGGGAAGTTCAATCAAAGAAGTCGGCGCCGATGCCGAATTGCGGGCAAAGTACCCCGCAGCGGAATATATCGATGCAAAAAAGCGGTGCATCATGCCTGCCTTTATTAACACGCATCATCATATCTATAGCGCTTTTGCCCGCGGCATTGCGTTAAAAAATTACAATCCGCAGAATTTCTTGGACATTTTGGAAGGGATGTGGTGGCATCTTGATAATAACCTCCTTTTAGAGGACACAAAATACAGTGCTTACACGACGCTGATTGACTGTATTAAAAACGGTGTAACGACGGTTTTTGACCATCATGCAAGCTACGGCGAAACAACGGGGAGCCTTTTTACCCTTGCGGATGTCGCCGAAGAACTCGGGTTGCGGGTGAACCTTTGCTATGAAGTTTCAGACCGGAACGGCGAGGCTGAGATGAAAAAGGCGGTTGCCGAAAATGCCGAATTTATCCGCGCTTGTCAAAAGAAGAAAAATCCTATGCAGGCGGCGATGATGGGGCTTCATGCCGCATTTACCTTGTCGGATAAAACACTTGAATACTGCGCTTCTCAGCTTCCGGCGGGCGCAGGATACCACATCCATGTTGCGGAGGGTATGTCCGATGTGTTCGATTCGGTGCAGAAACACGGAAAGCGGGTTGTACAGCGCCTCTACGATTTTGACATCCTCGGTAAAAACACCTTTGCCGTGCACTGTATCCACATCAATCCTTTGGAAATGGATTTATTGAAAGAAACCGATACGATGGTCGTGCATAACCCCGAATCGAATATGGGTAATGCGGTCGGCTGTCCGCCGGTGTTGGAAATCTTTAAGCGCGGCATTTTGATCGGGCTCGGTACGGACGGATATACGAGCGATATGCTTGAATCGTACAAGGTTGCGAACATTCTGCACAAGCACAATACCTGCGATGCCACGGCCGCATGGACGGAAATCCCCGAAATGCTGTTTACCAATAATGCAAAGATTGCCGCGCGGTATTTTGACGGTGAACTTGGCGTCCTTAAAGCGGGAGCGAATGCTGACGTAATCGTTACCGACTATAACCCGCTGACACCTCTCCATGCCGGTAACGCGAACGGCCACATTCTGTTCGGTATGAACGGCCGTAACGTGGTAACTACTATCGCGGCGGGCAAGGTGCTGATGAAGGATCGCGTTGTTACCGTCGCCGATGAAGAAGCCGTCTTTGCCAAAGCGCGGGAAGTCAGCGCCGCCCTGTGGAAGAGGTTGTAAACCTATAGTAATTCTTAATTATGAATTATGAATTCATAATTAACTTGGTATCCATAAGAGTATGCATCTGCGGAATGCCGGGATTATTTATACAAATGGAGCAGTTATACGGACTGCATTTGTATCGAATGGGCGTCTCTGAAGACTTGACCGGTTTTCAGAGATATTCGTACTAATGATGATACAAGGGAGAAAATAGAGTATGAGTGATAGAATGAACCCGATACCATTCAAGAATTTGATGGAATGGATTAGAACGGAGTATCAAACCGAAGGGACGATTTTCAGCGTTAAAAAACTGTACCGCGCCGATTCCAAACGCTATTTGGAGCTGTTCGGGCAGCGGTTTGAAAACCCGCTCGGGCCGGCTGCGGGGCCGCACACACAGTTGGCGCAAAATATCGTCGCTGCGTATGCTGCAGGCTGCCGATTCTTCGAGCTAAAGACTGTGCAAAAGTTAGACGGAGAAGACCTGCCGGTTGCAAAGCCGTGTATTAATGCGGCGGACGAATGTTACAATGTCGAATGGTCTACCGAGCTGCGCGTACCGCAGGCTTTTGACGAATACGTAAAGGCGTGGTTTGCGCTTAAAGTGATTTCGCAGGAATACGGTCTCGGCAGCCCCGACGGTTTTATCTTAAACATGAGCGTCGGCTACGACCTTGAAGGGATTAAGACCCCGAAAGTTGACGCCTTTATCGAAGGGATGCGGAACGCCTCGAATACGCCGGTGTGGAAGGAATGTACCGACTACCTTTTAAGCCATACCGATTTGTTCCCGTCCGTGTCGGAAGCCTTCCTCCGCGGATTGCCGACGCAGGTGTGTACGTCTATTACGCTTTCCACCTTGCACGGCTGTCCGCCTGCCGAAATCGAACGCATCGCGATGTACCTCATCACGGAAAAACACCTCCATACCTATATCAAGTGTAACCCCACGCTGCTCGGCTACGAATTTGCCCGCGACCGTATGAACAAGATGGGCTATGAGTACGTTCAGTTTGACGATCATCACTTTAAAGATGATTTGCAGTTCAGCGATGCGGTACCCATGCTTGAGCGTTTGCTGCAAGAGTCTGATAAGCGCGGACTGATGTTCGGGGTTAAGATTACCAACACCTTCCCCGTAGACATTGCCCGCGGAGAGCTGCCCGGACAGGAGATGTATATGTCGGGGCGGTCGCTGTTCCCGCTGTCTATCGCCGTTGCGCTGAAACTGTCGGAAGTTTTTAACGGAAAGCTCCGCATCTCCTATTCGGGCGGCGCGGATTACTTTAACATTGCCGATATTTACGAAACGGGGATTTGCCCCATTACGATTGCAACAACGATTTTGAAGCCGGGCGGATATGCGCGTTGTCAGCAGCTGGTTGGCGAGTTGACCGCCAAGCCGTTTAACAAGGATTTTTCCATCAACGTGGAAAAACTGCGCCGCCTTTCAAATGCCGTTGTTGAAAACCCGCGCCATCGCAAATCGATCAAGCCCGAAGCGTTCCTCAAGATTCCTGCAAAGGTGCCGCTTGCCGACTGCTTTGCCGCTCCCTGTATTTCCGGCTGTCCCATCAATCAGGATATCCCTGCCTATATCAGGCTGACCGGCGAGCAAAAATACGAAGAAGCGCTCCGTGTTATCACCGATAAAAACCCGCTGCCGTTCATCACCGGTACGATCTGTAACCACCGCTGTATGACCGGCTGTACGCGCAATTTCTATGAAGATCATGTGCATATCCGTGCCGTTAAACTCGAAGCGGCGCGCCATGCGATCGAAACTTTGAAACAAAACATAAAGGCGCAAAAACCGGCGCAGAAAAACGGAGCGAAGGTTGCCGTTATCGGAGCCGGCCCTGCCGGTCTTGCAGCCGCCTATTTCTTAACCCGCGACGGAGCGGACGTTACCGTATTTGAAAAGAAAGCGCGCGCCGGCGGTATCGTGCAGTACGTCATCCCTGAGTTCAGAATCCCTGCCGCGTCGATTGGGCAGGACATTGAGCTGGCATCTTCCTTCGGCGCTTCCTTCGTGTATAACAGCGAGCAGCGTTCCGTTGAAGCGCTGAAAAAACAGGGCTTTACCCATGTTGTGTTTGCTATCGGCGCGTGGAAGCAGAGTGCGCTACTGTTAGAAAAAGGCACGGCGGCAAATGTTATCGAATTCCTTGAACAGGCGAAGCAAGCGCCCGAAACGCTCAAGCTGGGGAAAAACGTCGTGATCCTCGGTGCGGGGAACACCGCGATGGATGCCGCCCGCGTTGCGAAGCGTACGAAGGGGGTCGAACATTCCTTTATCGTATACCGCAGAACCAAGCAGTTTATGCCCGCCGATGCGGAAGAACTGGAACTCGCTTTGGAAGATGGGGTTGAATTTAAAGAACTGCTTGCGCCTGTTTCATACGAAAACGGAATTTTGCGCTGCGAAAAGATGAAGCTCGGTGAACGGGGCGCAGACGGCCGGCAAAAACCGGTACCGTCGGGCGAGTTTGTAGACATCCCCGCCGACACCGTAATCGCATCTATCGGTGAAAAAATCGACACCGATCTCTTTGCGGAATCCGGCATTGCGCTGGACGGAAAAGGAAGAGCGCAATACAATCCCGCTACGTTTGAAACGAATGTGAAAAATGTATATGTCATCGGGGATTGCGCTGCGGGGCCTGCCACGGTTGTACAAGCTATTGCCAATGCAACCAAAGCGGCGAAGGCGATTATCGAGTCGGTAAAGGCGCAGGCGTGGACGGCGCAGTTTACATCGCTGAACTACAACCCCGTTACCGAATCGGCGTATTCAAAGCGGGCAATTTTAATGCCGATGAACCTTGCCTCCTCCGACGGCGTTGCAAAAGAAAGCGTCCGCTGTTTGGAATGCTCGACTGTTTGTGAATCCTGCGTCGATGTGTGCCCGAACCGCGCGAACCTTGCGCTCACCGTACCCGGTATGCGTATGAAGCAGATTGTTCACGTAGACGGTATGTGTAATGAATGCGGCAACTGCGCGACATTCTGCCCCTACGAGAGCGCTCCGTACAAGGATAAATTCACGCTGTTCCACTCGGAAAAAGATTTCCTCGACAGCACAAATGAAGGTTTCCTCTATCTTGATGATGCGCGCAGCCGATGTAGGGTGCGGCTCTCCGGAGAAGTCCGCGACATCACGCTTGCAACGGAAACCGCTCTTCCCAAAGAGCTCTTGCAGATTATCAATGCGGTAAAGACGCAGTACGCGTATTTACTGTAGGGAAAATCTTTCAAAAAACGAATTGTGCAGCAATAGAAAATGCTGAAAAACGAAAGGTTTTAGACCTGTGTTTTTATGATTGTATCACGGCCGTTTTTTTGATATACTCTTTCGGTATGAGTTGTGTCGTATTTACTGGCGGCGGTACGGGGGGGCATATCTTTCCCGGTATTGCCGTCGCAGAGGTATTAAAAAAAGAAACAGACGTATCGATTGTCTGGATAGGTTCTAATAACGGTACCGATCGATCTTATGTATGCAGTGCGGATATTCCGTTTTATGGGATTCCGGCAGGGAAGCTTCGGCGGTATTTCAGCCTTGAAAACCTCATCGATGTGCTTAAGATCATCGGGGGCTTTTTTGCCTCGTTGATTATCCTTTTAAGGCTGAAACCCCGCTTCGTGTTTTCCAAAGGAGGCTTCGTATCGGTGCCGCCGTGCGCCGCTGCACGGTGCCTCAAGATTCCGGTTATTACACATGAATGTGATTTTTCTCCCGGACTTGCCACAAAAATAAATACCCGATTTGCCGCCCAAATTTTTGTTTCATACACAAAAACAACGAACTTTTTTCCGAATGCGGTACAGCGTAAAATTACCGTTACAGGAAATCCTGTTAGGATGCGCTTTTATGAAGCAAATGCAGACGCAGGAAAAGCATTTGTTCAATATACCGGGAATAAGCCGATCCTGTTTATACAGGGCGGGAGCCTCGGTGCGCTTCAGATTAACGTATTGGTAGAGCAGACGATATTGTTCCTTGCCGAACATTTTTTTATCGTACACCAAACCGGTGCTCAGCACCGCGCGCAAGGGGAGCGGATTAAAAAACGGTTAAAAGAAGAACGGCCTGATTTAAGTGGCCGATATAAACCGTTTCCTTTTATCGTTGAGCAAATACCTGACGTCCTTGCCGCCTCCGATCTCGTGATGTCGCGGGCTGGAGCTAATACGATCTGGGAAGCTGCGGCGGCGGGGAAACCGATGCTTTTGTTACCGCTTGAAAAAGGGAGCAGCCGCGGCGATCAAATTGAAAATGCGGATTTTTTTACCGGGCAAGGGGCTGCAATCACCCTTTCGGCTAAAGATGCGACGCCCGCCGCGCTTTGCTGCGTATTAACGCGGCTTTTAGAAAATCCTGAAGAATTACAAGCGATGGCTCAAGCATCAGCTGCTCTTGCCGATGAAAAACCCGCAGTCAAAATCGCACATCTTTTACAACAATGGATAACGGAATGAGTATAAATATCCTAGATGCGGTGTTATTGCTTATCAGTATTATTGTCATTATTAAAGTTACCGTTAGAGGATTTGTCGATGAGTTTTTTTCAATGGCGGCTTTTTTATTGGCAATCGCGGTAGCGTTTTGGTTTTATCGTCCGCTTTCTTTGCATACAAAGGTGAGCGGACTTTCTCCGATGGCAATGAAGCTTATCGCTTTTTTTATGATATTTATCGTTGTTTTTATTGCCGTTAAACTGCTTCAAATACTGATCTCCACAGTTTTCGATAATGAAATTTTAAATAGCCTTGACCATGCGCTTGGGTTCTTTTTAGGTTTATTTGAAGCGTATATCGTCCTTATTATCCTTGTCGCTATTTTGCAGCTTCAGCCGTTTTTTAATATCGATGCCCTTATCGCCCGCAGCATGATTGTACGGATACTGATTCCCCTTCCGGTAGACAGCGACAATGTCCTACAGATAATCACAAACGGCATCTAAGGTGCAAAGTACCATGGCAACCGTACTGAAAATATTTGAACGGTTACTTGCCACTTGTGCGAAATTTTGTCTAAAATTTTGCACTTCATTTTTTTTGAGAAGGGTAAACGCATCAGACGAATAAATATAAATCGCAAAATCAGGAGGTTGGGCAAGCATTTGAACCATCTTCAACTGCTGTACATCCGTGTACAGCAGTTGAAAGCGAGTTTTATGCGTGCATAAAACATCGCTTCTGCATGGAACCACTGCCATCCATGGCAGCTCTGCTTGAACGGCCTCCTGATTTTGCGGGGAGATTAAAAAAATGGTCTGATACGATTGCCCTGAGGGAGGGTATATGTTTGAAAATGTACTCGGACAACCGGTTATTCAGTTACTCAGTGATGAGCTTGAGCAGGACAAAGTACCGCCGGCATTGCTCTTTGCGGGGCCGGAATCAAGCGGTAAACTCACCGCCGCACTGGAAACGGCGCGCGTTCTTTCATGTACAAAAGACGGCAGCTGGATATGTGTATGTGAATCCTGCAAACGGCATAAAGATTTATCGTCAAGCGATCTTTTAATCCTCGGAACACGGGATACCGTACTTGAAACCAAAGCTGCCGCTCATGCGCTTTGTACCGCAAAAACGACGGCAGCGCGGTACCTTTTTGTCCGAGCCGTGCGCAAGCTCACCTCCCGGTTTGATTCCCGATTGTGGGATACGGATGAATCCCGTTTTGTTAAAGCTGCGCCGATACTCGCTGACATAGAAGAAGCATTATCCGATCTTATTACCCAATACGGTAATATGGAAACCATATCGGACGAGGAAGCAAAAAAACTGGAAAAGCAAACTGAAAAAATCACCGACCTTTGCCAAAAATTGCAAGAAGATTGTATGTATGACACGCTGCCTGTTAATCAAGTACGGAAAGCGTCCGCATGGGTACGGTTAATGCCGACCGGTAAAAAAAAGGTACTGATTATTGAGAATGCCGATAAAATGCAGGAATCCGCCCGAAATGCATTTTTAAAAATATTGGAGGAACCTCCCGAATACGCGGTTTTTATTTTAACGACTACACGCCGTGCTGCCGTTATACCTACTATTTTATCCCGTGTACGTACTTATCTGTTTATTGAACGTGATTCTAACCATCAACAGGCGGTAATCGAGCGGGTATTCCGCGATCATCATTTTTGTACGGCCATATCTCCATCTCAGCCGATCCGCATTATTTTGTACTTACAGAGTTTTTTGCCGGTTTCTCCCGAACAGTTTCGGGAGATTGCCGCGGTTTTTTGGGAATATTGCTTAAATAGGGGAGAACAGCAAAAAAATCGATTTACGGTTCTTATTCAACAGCTTACGACTTATCGAGCTGAACATCCGTCAACCTACGAACCGTCTATTACGGCTGTACTGAAACTGCTCAATAATTGTAAGCCGCGCCGAATATATGGACTTTTTTTAGAAGCGGTTATTACTTTTTTGCAGGAGAGTATTCACACCGGCGTATGTAAACCGTGCGAATTGGAATGCTATGCCTCTGTTTCCCGCTTTATTCACACAGCTATGCAATCGGTAGATATTTTTAACGGTAATCCTCAGGGGGCACTGGAAACACTGAGCGAGCAGATTGCCTTTGCCTAGAAAATTGTCAGCAACCTGTGCGAAATTTCGGTTAAAATTTCGCACAAAAGGGAGATACCTTCTTACAATATTTCCGGCATGCAGTTGCCTTAATAGGAATTATAACCCAAAAGTGTTTGCCGGATTTACACCTGCGTAGAAATATAACGGATGCTTATCTTCAACAAAAACACCTTTTAACCGCTTTGCCTCCTCCAGCAGTGCCGGAGCATCTTTAGTTACCGTTGTTAAGGCATTAAGGTCTGCAAGTTTCTTATTGATAATCAACTCAGATTTTTGTGCAAGTCCTTGTAATCGACAAGCAAGATTTATACCGTAACCGACATAGTCACGATATTTTAAAGCGGATGCTTCCGCAGAAATTTCATACTTATATACCTGTTCCATTACTAAGGCGCCGCCAAGCCCTAATTCGGGATATGGCCTAAACAGCTCTTCGCCGAGGAACTCGGTATAGGTTTGAAATACCATAATCGCTTCACCCAGCGTTGTCGGCGTCGTTTCATCCCAGATGACCAAAGCGCCGTCTCCAAGAAGCTTATAGTATGAGCATCCGTATCCGAATTGGTTTACACAGGATAAAAAATTCGAAGTAAACGAGGTAATGAGCGAAAACACGGCTTTTTCATCATGTGAACAAAGAAAACTGCTGAACCCACGTACGTCGACACAAAGGATAAGTGCATGAGGTTTTACATCACCGACATATACGTTATCGAATATATCGACCGGCATCTTTTTTAATCCGGCAAGAGTTGAAGCATCCAGCTCAACGGATCCGTTTTCAGCATTAGAAAATACAAGGTTATTAAGCGATACTGTATCCATTTGCCTACACTGTAACATACTTTGTTCAAAAAAGCAAGGATAAAAATAACTTGAATATTTTTAATATTCCAACCATACTAATGGAGTTAGGAGTGATTTATATATGCGCCGGCAAACCGTCTCCTTATTTATGCTATCGATCCTTTTTTCATGTTTTGTGAGCACCGCTTCTCTGCAGACAGATATTTCAACAAAACAAAACGATAACGCTCCTTCGGCGGCGGCTCATAACTCGTCTTCGGTCGGAAATGCTTTTACTGTCAATGATACTACACCGCCGCTTGTACTCACCTTTGCAGGCGATCTGATGGCTCACACCGTGAATTTTAATATGAATGAGTATGATTTAATATACAAAGCTGTCGAAAAAATATTACATAGTGATGATTTAAGTTTTGTCAATATCGAAACACCGGTGTGCGATGCGCTGCCGCTTTCGACCTATCCCTGCTTTAATGTTCATACGCCTTATTTACGTGCTGCCGTCCAAGCGGGTTTTGATATGCTCGGCTTTGCAAATAACCATACAAACGATCACGGTACAACCGGTATTGATGGAACGCTTACCTCAGTACGAACCGTACAAAAGGAACGGCTCGCTGCCGATGTGCTTCCGCCGTTCCTTGCTTTTTCCGGCTTAAAAGACTCCGTAACCGACAGTATACAAGTAACACCTCTTTCTTATAAAGGATGGAATATTCTTTTTTGCTCTGTTACCGAGATTTTAAATTCTTATGATTCATCAAAGAATCGGCTTTATTACAGTGCACCGACAAAACAGGGGCGGGCGGCGCTCCTTGCGATCATAAAAGAGGCACGCAACCGGTATCCTTGCGATTTATTTGTCTTGGGGCTTCATCTCAATGAACCTGAATACGGGCGGACTGTTTCCAATGCGAAAAAAGCTTGGTTTAAACAGCTCGGAGAAGCCGGAATCGATATTATATGGGCCCATCATCCGCATGTTATGCAATCGTGGGAGACTATTACGGTCGAACGGACTGTCGTTTTGCAAGGAGCTTCTAAAGCTAATAGCACAACGGATCAAACAACTTCCGGTACCGATAAGGCGATTGCCGGTCATACCGGTATATCCGATATGAAAGAAGCCGCCGTTTCGGAGCAGTGTAAGGTATTTTGTATGTATTCTATGGGGAATTTTATTTCAGGGCAGCGTTGGCATACTCGGTACGACGATCCTGCTTTTTATCGGGAATATACCGGTGATGCCGTGATGCTGCAATTAACGTGCACGAGGAATAAAGCGGGTAGGGCGGACTTTTCGGTTTTACCGCTGCTTATAACCCAATACAACGAACCGGAATATCCTGTCGTCAAGCGTTTTACACAGGAGTGGATCGAGACACTCGGCGAAAAAGAAAAAAAATATTTTAAAATTTCTCAAAAAAATGCTATAATAATAAGATATGATAATTTTTTAAAGAAAGGAGAAAGAAAAAAAGAAAATGAAAACAATATTTAAAACCCAATCTAATGAAGAACGCCGTGAGATGATTTTAAACGGAAAAGTTATAAATACACTGCTTTTCCTATCCATCCCAACATTGCTAGTTGGAATTATTCAGGCACTTATTCCACTTTCTGACAGTTTATTTCTAAACAGGCTTACAAATGTTGAAGTGGCTAGTTCTGTTACATTTAGTCAGCCTGTATTAAATATTATGATTGCATTGTCGCAAGGGCTTGGAGTTGCTACTCTTGTTATGCTTGGAAGGCTTTATGGAAAAGGGAGAATGCTAGCTGTAAAGGAAACTATGCTGCAAATTTTTGTTTTTAGCTTTGTTATTGGACTTTTTATAATTCCAGTCTGTGTATTTTCAGCCTTTATAATTTCCAAATATACAACTTCTGAAATTCGTGATAATGTTTACATTTATATTTCACTTTATTCGCTTATAATGCCTTTTGTATTTTTA
>NZ_CALHGC010000345.1 GCF_938029485.1 uncultured Treponema sp.
TACCCACCAATCGGGATTTCCCGCCGGAAGACCGTATTCGCAAAAAATTAAGAAGCTTAAAAATGTTTCAAAAAAAAGCTACCGTGAGCATACCTTTGACTTGATTATGGAAACTCCGCTCGCGTATCTGCCGCGGACTTCAATGATCTATTCCGATATCAATTATATGCTGCTCACCTATATTATCGAAAAGATAACGGGGATGGGACTTGCGGAATATGTTGCCGATAATTTTTACCGCCCGCTTGGGTTGGATAGAATTTGTTTTACACCGCTCCGGCAGGGTTTTACGCTTGATGAGATTGCCGCCACGGAAATCAAAGCCAAGCCGCGTAGTCAAGCCGCTGCTGATGGTGTACAACCAACGGAATTGATACACGGGACTGTTCACGATTCGGAAGCGTATACGGCAATGGAAGAGATTAGCGGACATGCCGGTTTATTCGCAAATGCGGAAAGTATTGCAGTGCTTGCTCAAGTAATGCTGAATAACGGCGGGTATGGTGTTAAGCGGCTTTTCGATCCTGCAGTCGCCGGGTATTTTACGGCACAGCAATCCCTTGTTTCAAGTATCGGGCTTGGCTGGCGGCGACAGGGTATGCAAGAATATACTTGGGCATTTTCTCCCTTTGCCTCTGCCGGAACCTTCGGGCATACCGGCTGGACGGGAACACTTACCGTTATCGATCCCGCCGAACATCTTATCATTATTTTATTAACCAATGCAAAAAATACCGTTCCGGCGCACAACACGCGCAACAGCCGATTCGAGGGCGATTACTATTTAGCAAAGCGGTACGGGGCGATAACCGCGCTTATTTACGAAGCTTTTCGCCGGCCGACGCAAACGCAGCTGGATAGTATGCTCATCGAACTTGCCGAAAAAAAATATGAAATGCTGCAACAAATTTCCGCTTTTGATAATCAAGGCTATATCAATGACCTTGCGGCTATTATGAAAATTGTTAAACAGTATGCTAAGAAATCTGCGCGTTTGCGTAAATTTCTCAAAACTAAAACTGCTGCACAGATTCTTAAAATTGTTGACGGCCGGTTATAGAAACGGGAGCGCTTGTATCGAGAGCAATCGCATCGGAAATGTTTTAAGCGATTGCTTGCCTTTGTACGAAATTTTGTCAAAATTTTCGTACAGTTTTTTCACGAGAAGTGTAAACGCATCAGACAGAATAGATAAAAAGTGCAGAATAATGGAGATGGGGCGACCATTTGAACCGCGAAGTGGTTCAACTCTGGTTGAACCGTCTTCATTATTCTGCGGGCATATTCAAAAGGGATCTGATGCGTTTACTTGACATTTACACGTACGCGCCCTGATATTTTTTTTCAAATTCGATCGTTGTGTTGGAGCCGTGTCCCGGATACACTTGCGTATTTTCCGGTAGTTCATTAAAAAGCCGCTTGAGTGATTGATGCATCTGCATTTCATTGCCGCCAAGCAAATCGGTTCTGCCGCGGGAGCCGTAGAAAAGGGTATCCCCGCTAAAAAGGATACCTGCTTCTTTGTTCCATAGGCAAACCGACCCTTGCGTATGGCCCGGAGTATGCAGCACGGTAAAGCCGTTTACGCTGTCCCCTTCTTTATAAAAATCCGTCGGTTCCGGAAGCGGATTTTTTTCCAGCGGCTCAATTAATTTTTCGGCATGAAGCGGTCCAAAACTTTTAAAATGGGTTGCCGTACCGGCTGTTCCGAGGTATGCGGCATCATTTTCGTGAATCCACAAGCGGTAGTCGGGATACTTTCGCACTAAGGCCGGTAAGCCGCCGACATGATCAAAGTGTCCGTGCGTCAGCATAATTTCGAGGTGAGTAGGATTAAGTTCATATAGATATTGGGATAATTCGGGGTCAAATCCGCCCGGATCGATTATGGCGACACTTTCTTTGCTCAACGGGAATACCCATGTATTAACCATAAGGTAGCCGGTTTCAAACTTTTCTATTGAATATTCCATGATAAAGTCCTTTTACAAGCTTTGAGGAGAGTTGAGAATAGTATAGGCGATTTTATGGATTAAAACAATCACAACAAGCAAACACATCCGACTGTGTTTGAAAATATATGGATGGCTTTTTTGTAGAAAGATTACAAAGCCGATTATCAATTCATTATAAATAAAAATTAGAATCGATAAACCGGCTTTGTTGATGATTGTTAAAAATTAGTATGATTTTGAATCATATGACTTGCGGTTTTTTTTCATTAACTTGCGCTGAAGAGCTTTCTTCTTTCTATTTAAAATAGTAGACGGCTTTTCATAATATTCACGCTTTTTCCACTCGCGGATAATCCCTTCTTTTTCAACTTGGCGCTTAAAGCGCTTAATCGCTTTTTCAAGGTTTTCGGAATCATCGATAACGATACTTGCCACTTACAGAATCACCTCCAATGGATTATATCCTTAGTATCTTGTTGTACGATAACGATTTTATATGCTTCTGTCAAGCAGGCGGTTTTGACGGAGAACGGTTTTGATACCGTGAGTATTTTCAAAAATTCGTGCTTGACTTCTACAGTAGATCAATATACACTGAAAGTATACCGATCCTATCGGTAGCGGCTCAATAAATAATGGATAAATTTTATGGAGCTGTACATTTCAAAAACAAGGCTCTTCTAAAGACACCTGTCTTTTAGATATGTCCGCTTGAGTTTATTGCAAATAGTCATAGTACAAATCGGCAGAAAAAAAGTTTCACAGAGAGAATACCATCCGGGCAGGGAAACCGGAGAATATTAGGAGAGATACTATGTCCATACGCTCTAAACTTACGCTTTTTATGATCATCACCGTACTTGTTACAGCTTCGCTCAGCCTTACCTTTATGGTCTTATCGGTTCGCAGAAAATTCGAGCAGCGTTTTTATGAAGACAGCAAAGCAATGCTTGATTCGGCGGCAATCAATTTAGAAGTCGCTTTTACCAGAGGCTTTGCTGCTGCGCAGAATTGGTCGGAAAATTATAATCTGATCAGCTGGGTTGAACAGGGACAGCCGGAAGGAAATCTGAAAAGCGATGTGATGCGGGATTTTCAGAAACTTGCTGCAAAAGAAAATATTATTTCGGTCTTTATTGCCGGTGCACAGACACAAACCAATTATATGTCGGATGCAAATAGAGTAATACAAGTAGGAAAATTGGATTCCGGAAATACTTCGGATGCTTGGTTTTATACGACTTTACAATTAAAAGATCCTATTACCTTTTTTATCAATAAAAATAAAGAGACCGGGCTAACCGGCTTATGGATTAATGCGCAGGTTTTCGATGCGCAAAAACAAATTATCGGTGTTGCCGGCGTCGGACTGAGCTTGGACACTTCTATAAAGAGTTTAAAGCAGGCGGTACCGAGCGATCATTCAACGCTTTATTTGGTCGACTCTAATGAAAATATTGTAATTTCATCAAATGACGACGTGTTCGGTAAGCATTTACAGGATTATATTCCTGCCGAAGCGCAACCGGTGCAGGGATTTCCCCATCTTGGTTCGTGGCATGAAAATCAGTTTGGAAAAATGATTTATGCAAAAAAGCCTGCATCTACGGATTTCCCTTATACCATTGTGTTGACAGCGCCGGTTAAGGACTTCTTGCCGTCCGTTTTTAGTATAGCGCTGGATTCTACAGTCGCAATAATTATCATGCTGCTTTTGGTGTCGCTGCTGATTGCGCTGAATGCGCGGAGCACTTCAAAACGGATTATCGGCCTTGGAACCGTGTTAGGTTCGCTTGCTCGAGGGGATTTTACCGTAATGGCCGATATGTGTAAGGATGAAATAGGGCAAATCGGTAATTATTTGAATAATACGACGGACACTATGCGGGAATTATTCATGCAAGTGAAAGAGGAATCAAATAATATGACGACAATCGGCGAGAGTCTTTTCTTGGAAATGCAGAAATCGGGAGATGCGATTACACAGATTGCCGATGAAATAGATAGTCTCCATCTTGCAACAGATGATCAAGCTCACAGTGTTTCCGAAACTTCAAGCGCCATTGCGCAGATTATCGAATCGATACGGGAATTAAACACCTCGATTGAAGGGCAGTCTGCCGATGTTAGTAATGTTTCCTCTGCGGTAGAGCAGATGGTTGCAAATATCCAAGCGGTTGCTACGAGTGTGCAAAAAGCAAACGCTGCGCTTCAGTCGCTTTCGTCGGCAACAAACGACGGTAAAAATACCCTTATTGAAACAAATACTATTTCACAACAGATTGCAGAACAATCGGGAGGTTTGCTTGAAGCTTCAACTGTTATTGAGAATATAGCGGCACAAACGAACCTACTGGCAATGAATGCTGCCATCGAAGCAGCTCATGCAGGAGAGGCGGGCAGGGGATTCGCCGTTGTTGCCGGAGAAATACGGAAGCTTGCAGAGGAATCGAGTGCGCAAGGGAAAACAATCAGCGGAACTTTGAAGATGATAACCGCTGAAATAGATCAGCTGGTAAAGGCGGCTTCATTGGCCGTAGAAAAATTTACCGTTATTTCTCAGCATACCGATGCAGTGCAAAACTCCGCTTCTATGGTTGCGTTTTCGATGACGGAGCAATCAAAAGCCGGTAAGGAAGTCCTTTCGTCCATGCAGGATATCAATGCGGTAACACAGTCCGTTCAGCAAGGCTCTGCTGAAATATCCGGAGGAAGCGAAAAAGTTATGGATGAGGTTCGAAACTTAGATAAGGTTACTCATACTCTTCAAAGCCGCATGGAAGAAATCGCTTCGAATTTTATGCAGATTAATAATTCGATATATGAAGTAAAGTCGTTTACGGAAAGAAATAAAGAGAGTATCAACCGGTTGGTCGGTGAAGTCGAGAAATTCAAAGTGTAGATACCGCTCATAAATTTGCGTTCCGGTTGTGCATAATCTCCAGTTCTTCCATAACGAGATCGACAACGGCCTGTTTTTTGTCATCCCCTTCATGGCAGCGTTGTTTGGCTCGTTCGCGGAATTCGGTACAGTCGATAACGGGACTGATCTCTATTACCACTTTGTCTTGGCAGACAATATCGCCCAGCATATTGGACGGATCATCAGAGATACGTAAACAGTTGCCGTTAATGGATACCAGCAGCATTACGTCGGAAGTTCGGATGTATGAGTCGATTTCGCGGACACCCCGTTTTGTTTCGGGTTTTCCCGGGCGGTAGCGGGTACCGGCCGGATACACGATAACGGCTTTTCCTTCTTTTCGTACTTCTTCCAATGTCCGCATCGAGGCAATATTGATACTGCGGCTCCGTTTTTTCTCTTCTTCCAGTTGTACGGGATCGGTAATACCGGCAAGTGTTCTGCTTGGATAAATGACAATACGCTCATAACCTTCGGTAAGAGCTGCTATCAGCGGGTCTTCTTCGGTGAGCTTCATCCCGGCCATTGCGATAGAGCGATGGGCAAGCTCTACTCCAGCCGCTCCTGTTTGTTCCATTAAATACAGAAAAATCGGTAAATCAAGATTGCTGTAATGCTCGGAAAGGATAATCCCCTTCTTTCCGGCTTTAATTGCTTGTAAAAATTCGGCGATGTGTTCTTCAGGGTAGAGTTTTGACCCTTCCAACAAAAGTTTTTGCACAACGGATTCTAATATCGTACGAATCTGAGGATTTTCCAGTTTGTGTACATTTTCTTCAGTGATAACATTATCCTTACTTGCATATTGCTCAAATAACGGCCTTAAGTTTTCAAGCATATTTTTTAGTACAAAACCATCCATTTTTTTCCCCCTGAAGATTATTCTATACGGAAAGACGTTCCAACAGCGGCGGTAGTTCATAAATTGATTTGATTGAGGGAATACCGGACGCTTTGGTAAAGTCCGTACATCGTTCCCTTTCGTCGATTAGTATGCTCCGACCGCCAATTTTGACAAACCCCTGAACGTATGCGGGGCAATCATCTAAAAACAATGTTTCCTCAACCGTTTTATGCACAGCGGCAAGCGGCTTGGTAAAAGCTTCCGGCTGCGGTTTCCCCTTTCCTTGGTTATAGGAAATGTCGAAAACGCCGAGAAATAAATCACTGATATTAAAGAAGTTTAAAACTCGTTCGGCGTGTGCCATCGGTGCATTGGTTAAAACCGTCATCGGTAATTGTAATGAAAGCAAAAAAGCCCGTAAATTCGGATCCGGCTGTAATTCGGAAATTTCCGAAGCGGGATGCACAGCCTTAAAATAAGTGTCTCTGTCGTTAAAATGATATTCACATTCAAGCCATTCGAGCGTTGTACCGTAATTGTTCCGCCGTGCGCGTTGCAGTTTTACAGCCTCTTCCAACGGAACCGATAAGAAATCGGCAATAAATTGAAACATCCGTTCGGATATTCTCCGTTCCATCAGATTCGATGCAGAATAGAGCGTATTATCAATATCAAAAAGTAAATGACCTATCATCTCTGTTGCAGTATAGCACAAAAACTAAAAAAGTCCATTAAAATAGGCCTGTTCGGCGCTATACGCATGGATATTAACCGTTAGGCTGACAATGGTAAAACTGCCGTCTTTGTTTTTAATACAGCGTTTTATATCTTTTGAAGTTTTTTTCGATTCGATATCGTATACAGACTGCTTAAGCGTAAAGGCGGTTTGCTTTCCTTCGACGGTTGTGTACGGCAGCAGCGTTTTTGCATAAGGGCTTGAAGCTGTTAGCAATCGAAGCAAACGTTCGGGTACGGATAACAGACTTCCGTTTTCTGCCGGCGGTATATTGACCGTACTTACGGTTAAAAAGGCCGTATTGCCGCAAAGAAAAGAATTGTCTGCAATTTTTTTCCACTGGCTATCCAAATGGAGCTGCACACCCGATACGGTTATCGTTTCTTTTTTTGCCGCTTTATCGACGGTAAATTCGTTTGCATCCTGTTGAGGTTCTATCGGATTATAACCGTAAAACACCGATTCTCCGTTGCCGTTAATGGAGCCTATTTCGATTAATTCCAAAACGGTTTCTTTTTTTGCGCCGGTTAATGCTTTAAGATGAAAGAGGGGAACAAAAGATTGAAAGTTCAGTGTTACGTCGCCGCCGAATTCTTCCATTTGCTTGCGTACCGTTGCCGTGCCGAACGGCGATTTACCGGCACGGGGAAACGTTTTAAGTTCGTAGAGCTTCGGCAAAAGATCCATCAAATAATTAACGCCGAATGTATCATCCCGCGTAATAGAAGAGATAATTTGCTGACCGGTTAATGATAATTTTCCTTTTTCAATGGTGCCGCTGAACAGGATGGATACGGTACGGGGATTTTCCGGATCGTCGGTACGGATAAAAGCGCCGTAAGTTTCGTCATTATAGTACAAAAAACCTATCCACGTAGGAACTTTCCATGAATAATCGCGGTAAATAACGTAATCGCCGGAAAAAGTGCCTTGCACGGATTCCGTTGTGGGTTTCTGCGCTGCAAAAAGAAAGGCCGGGATAAATGCCGCCGTACAGCATACGATAAACCATGCCGTATTTTTCTTGAGGAAACTGTGATAATAGTCCATTATGATCTCCAAAAAAATTAGCTTTTTTCTGCGTTTTCTTCTGCGTATTTTTTGAATTCTTCTTCGCTCATTTTATCTGCGTAGAGCGGATAGAGCGCTTCGACTAAATCTTCCAATGTAGGAAATTTGGCACCGTCTAATTTGTATGGCATTATTGTACCTCACTTACTTTATTGAGAATTTTGATAAGTTCTTCTTTTGTCCCTTCTATGAGCGGTACGTTCGGAACAGGTGTGTCGATATCGCGGAGATATTCGGGTATTATCGGGGATTCGCCGCATATCCGGGTAAGAATTTTGCTTTCAAAGGCAGGATGATCTTTGGAGACTAACACAAGAGATTCTCCGCCGCGTCTCCGGCATATATTTCGGTTTTGCGCCGCTGCATACGCATGGGCCGTGGCCGTATCGAACATGATACCGTAATGCCGGTAAGAATCGCTGATAAGCGTTTCCGCTTCGGTATCCGAAACCCATGCAGGGAAAATAATCGATTTCATAACAGCAGGGCTGAGTGTAAAAATTTGTTCAAGCCGTTCGATGCTGGAAGGAACGGCAGGGTCGGCTGGGCCGCGTTCTGCCAACGGAACGGAAGAATTCACGCAGCGGCAAGTGCCGGTTTCGCCGCAATTCAGTGCTTCCGTTGCATCCGTGATAAAACCGTTTACAGGCAAACAAAATTTCCATGCATAGAGTCCTGCCGCAAGATTGCCGTAGTTGCCGGAAGGAACGGCGTAGAATATTTCCCCTGCCGTTCTCGTTTTTATGCGGGTAAAGGCAAACATATAGAAAAATACCTGCGGCAGAATACGCCCGATGTTGACCGTATTTGCCAGCGTCAGATTATAATCGTGTATCAGCTGCCGTTCTTGGTAAATAGAGCGGATAAGGTTTTCAACAGCGGTAATGTCTCCTTCAACCTCTACGGGATAAACGGAACCTCCGTTCTGAAATAAATGCTCGGGTTTTAGCCCCTTTGCATAACCTTTCGGATATAAGATAATCAATTTAAGATGTTTTTTGTTCCCGAATGCTGCAGCCATACTTCTGCCGCCTGCTCCGGTGCTGGGAGCAATAACAACGGTATTTTTCTCATCTATTTTCAGTAGATGTTCCAATGCAGAGGCGAGCCATAGAAAGCCGAAGTCTCGGTGATTGCCGGTCGGACCGTGAAACAATTCCAATAAAAACAGGCGGTCATCCAGCTGGCGAAGCCGCGGGCTATAGCCCTGAAAGGCTGTGGCTGCGATTCGCTCGGAAATAACAGGGCTGATCTCTTCTTTGAGCAATGCGGCGGTCAACGAGCCTGCTATGGTCGAAAAGGTCGTCTGCTCATTCATGTGCAATATCCACGATCGTAAATCGTGTTCAGAGTATGGAACATATAAACCGCCGTCGGCAGGCATACAATCAAAGATTGCATGTTTAAAGGAAACTGCATGAGTGCTGTTTCGGGTGCTGACTAACTTCATAGTTTCAAAGCGCTCCTTTATCAAGCCGATATTTTTTAACAAAACCTTCCGGCTTGTAACTCAATTTCGCATGGCGCAGACCCTCGTCTCCCAAGTCTTGCTCACGGTTGATGTATACTACGTGTTCGGGAAGTGATTGCGCAAAAGCATAGTTGATGTATTGATAGCTGCCTCTAAAATCAGTTCGTGCTTTTTCAAAGTGAACAACCGCGGTAGTTCCTTGAGCCGTGATTTCAGCCAAACACCATGCTACCGGCGTACCCTGTACGTACAGGATAAGGCCGGTAAAGTCTTCTGTTTCCGGGAGCGCTAATGCCTGCTGCGCTGCTTCGTAATCTGTTTCAGAGAGATCGGGTTGCTCCGTTGCCCAGATATCCAGGATTTTATATGCGTCGTTTTTGGTATCGCTATCCAGTTTTTTTAGTGTAAAATCAGGGTAATTGCTTAGAAAACCGTTTACATGGTTCTTTTTTTTATGTAATTGTTTTCCGGAAAGGGTGCTTAATGAAAGGCGGGTGTACAGGTAATCGAAATTATCCCTGTCTTCTATAGGAGATTCTTTAAAATTTTTGAAAAGGGCAGCATTATCGATTAAATAGGATTTCGAGATCAACTTCCAGTAAGCACAGTTGTCATACAGCCCTTTAAGCGTTACAAGCGGAATCGGGTCACCTATGGTGAAAAAAAACGGTACTTTCCGTTCTTCTCCTAAGAAGATCAGTGTGTGTTCGTTAAGTCTACTTATATTATATTTATACGTATTTCTAAAAAAATATAAACTTCCGAAGGTTAACTCCGACATACCGTCTTTTAACAGCTGTAGTTCTGCTTTAATTGATTGTACAGCTTCAAGAGATAACGGAGAAAATTCAGGATACCGCGCGATGACGTCCATGTCCGCTATGTTACCCTTTTATCAAAAAAATCGCAAGTTCTTTAGAAAAGATAAAACATACGGACAAAGAATTTACAGGTTTGTAAAAAAAGCGGCTTTATGATCAAGCCGTTAAATCCAACAAATAAGCCGATTCCGGCAATGAAGAAGTATAGCCGATATTCTTAGACAGGGTAATTTCCGTGTGGATTTTGGTGTTGACGTATTCAATCATCGCATCCAACGTCTTTTCATCGGGCTGTGCCGTTAACAGCTTATTTGCCCGTTCATTTTCGCGCATTTTGACCAGCTGATCGATGAGCGTATTTAAAATCTTCAGCTTCCCGATACTGACACCGTTTTGATCCTTCGTACGCGGTACCCCGGAAACATATTGAAAATGAGAATAAACAACTTGTTTTGTATCGACTGGAAGATATGCACGTCCTCCGGCCGAAATACTTGTCATTGCCGCATAAGATAATGATGACAACGGTACATAATTCGATACCATATCGATCCCTCCACTATTCCAATAATCGGTATTTTTTTTATCTACTTTAGAAAAATTTTATATATAGTAAGAAGAATTTCCGACCAAATACACAAAAAATATGGTAAAGTGCTTTCCGGCTTACTAGTGTTCCAGCCTTGTCGATGTTTTTTTGAGATAGGCATCGAAGGTAATGCGCGCTGATCGGTTTTCGGAATAAAAAGCATAGTGAACGATAATTTTCATCTTTTGATCTTCGTAGATGAAAGGTGTCTTGTCCGATACCTTTTCGGCTTTTGTGCTGTCGGTTTTTATCCGTGTATAAAAATCAAGCATTACGATCTGTCCGTCTGACTCATCGCTTATTTTTACCGATTTTCCGTCCGGCGTCATTGAAAATAAGAATGAACGATACCGGCATCGTGCATCACGGGGAATAGAGGGAGCAGGTATTGCATCTAAATCTAAATCTAAATCAACTTTCACAAGAACTGCATCGTACTTAGTGGTCTCGATAATTCGCTCAACATTTTCAGGAGGCTGATTTTCTAACGAATAATATTGGGAAAAATATTCAAAATGCGGTGTGTTATCACTATCACTATCATTAGTATTCTTACGATTCCTTTCCAGTATAAATTCTGTAAAAGCGCTACGGGGTTTTATGATATTTTCTTGTTTAAAATAAGCGTAATTGTAGAAACCTATAACCGGCAAAAAAAGAATAACTGCAATAACTGCCATTAGGGTACGAATATTGGCCGTTATGTTTTTCCCGCTTAATGCTGCATAAAAAAAATACACTG
>NZ_CALHGC010000346.1 GCF_938029485.1 uncultured Treponema sp.
TACAGCAGTGCGCCGAACGCCGGCAGCAGTATTTCTCCGGTACGGTACAGCGGCGGATTCAGTTTTCTAAGTTCTGCCGCATAGGTTTTAAGCTGCCATTTCTTTTGATACTCCGGTGAGGAGGGGAAAAAAAGCCCTTCAAAAAAATCTTTTATCGCTGTAATAATGGCATTGATAAAATCAAACATAATGCTCCTCACCCTTTTTAGATGATATGCGGCCTCTCCGCTTATAAAGGACTTTGCTAAACATCCGTGTAATTTTTTAGAAACCCTCTAAAATACTTTCGTAGTCTTGTACGGATCTTGCCTGCACCAGCTGCTCGCGGAGTCTTGCGCCACCTGCAATTCCTTTGGTATAGGCTGCAAACCGTTTGCGCATTTCGCGGCAGGCCGTCCGTTCGCCTGCTTCTTCGCACAATAACGCAAGTTCTTTTTTTGCCGTCCGGATTTTATCGGCAGGCGTTATTTCCGAATACAAGCCGGTTTGCAGCAGTTCCCGTGTTTGCCGGAAGATAAAGGGATTACCCATAGCGCCGCGAGCAAACATAACGCCCGCACATCCGGTTGAGGCAAGCATATCCCGCGCTGCCTGCGGACTGAATAAGTCGCCGGAACCGAATACGGGAACCCGTCTATGCATCATCCGCACAAGCTGCGCGAGGATATCCCAATCCGCCGTTCCGCTGTAGCACTGTGCGCAGGTACGGGGATGAATAGTCAGCGCCGCCGCTCCGGCTTCAACCGCTGCATCGGCGGCTTCCTTCCAAGTCAGTTCCGTCTGCGACCAGCCGGAACGTATCTTTACCGTTACCGGAACGGCGGATCCGGTTTGTACTGCCGCTTCTTTAACCGCCTTAACCGTCGCGTAGAGCTTTTCGGGATTCCGCATCAGTGCGGAACCTGCTCCCGTTTTAGTAATTTTCGGCATGGGGCAGCCTGCGTTGATATCGATACATTCGGGATGATACCGTTCAATGATACGCACCGCCGTTTCCGCCATATAATCGGGATTTGCCCCGAATATCTGCACCGCATACCGCCGTTCGTTATGCGCACGGGCGATAAGCTTTTCCGTTTTCACCGAATTGCGGACATAAGCCTCCGACGAGACCATTTCAGTATAAGTAAAATCGGCGCCCCAATCAACACAAATAGACCGAAAGCTCCTGTCGGAATAGCCCGCAACCGGCGCTAAAAAAATATTGCCGGGAAGCGTTAAACTTCCTATCGTTACCGGACGGTAAAGTCCGCTATCCGCTTCCATTGCAATCCATTCATTCATTCCGGCAAATTGAACGCTTTACAGCTGTTCTTCCATAGTTGATCCGCCAAGATTTCAATATCCGTCTTTAAAAGCTTTGCCATACATTGAACCGTCGCAACGGTATTTGCCGGCATATTACGCTCTTTACGGTAGGGGGCAGGCGGTATGAACGGGCTTTCGGATTCAACCAAAATGCGGTCGAGCGGAAGCATCCGCACCGTTTCGTGCAAATTACGGGCATTCCGGTATGTAAGATTACCCGCAAACGAGAAATAGAGCGGCAGCTTTAGTGCAAGCCGGGCAAATTCGGCATTTTCGGAATAGCAATGTAAAATACCGCCCGCATCGGATAGCCGTTCGGAAAGAATGTTCAGCACATCCTTTCCAGCCTCTCGATTATGAATAACGACCGGCTTTTTGGCTTTTGCCGCTATCTCAAGCTGAGTAATAAACAGCTCTATCTGCGACCGTTGATCTCCGTACTTTTTATAGTAATCGAGTCCCGTCTCCCCGACGGCAATAACACCCGGCAGCTGCAATCCTTTTTCGATTTGAGCCGCCCAATCCTTACCCGGCGCCGTTACCTCCGACGGAGAAACACCGATGGCATGATACACCGACTGATCGGCTTTGAGTGTTTCGTACACCGAATAAAAGTCATGCAAGCTATTGCAAATACTGAGAATCCTGACAACAGAAGCCCGTTTTGCTTCTTGAATAGCGCGTAACTGCGCAAGAGGATCGTCGTACAGCAATCCGATATGGGCATGAGTATCAAAAATTTGCATCGCGGTTCCTCCTTTCAGCGGCAGTTTCACAAAATAGATACAGGGTATCTGAAAAACTCAGTTAGATGTGTTTTGAATCCTTCCGAATAGAGATACCCGTCGATGTTTCAGTATAGCTAGCCGAGCCGTTTTTCCAGCGTATTTAAGGCTTCGGTAAGCTCTTTGGGCAGCTTGCTGCCGAATTTGGGATAGTGATTCTCGCGGATATCCGCAATTTCTTTCTTCCAGCCTTCGGCATCTACCGAAAGGATTTCCTTCATTTGTTCCTTCGATACGTTAAGTCCTTCGGTATTGATTGCACCCTCTTTAGGCATCCAGCCGATAGCGGTTTCTACGGCGTTATCTTTACCGTCGCAGCGGTCGAATATCCATGCGAGTACGCGGCTGTTTTCTCCGTAGCCGGGCCAGATAAAGTTGCCGTCCGCGTCCTTGCGGAACCAGTTGACGTAGAAAATCTTGGGTAATTTGTCCGCCGTCGATTTTTTACCGATGTTGATCCAGTGTTGGAAGTAGTCGCCCATATTGTAACCGCAGAAGGGGAGCATGGCGAACGGATCGCGGCGGATACTGCCGACCTTTAAATCGAGCGCGGCGGCGGTAATTTCGGAG
>NZ_CALHGC010000347.1 GCF_938029485.1 uncultured Treponema sp.
CGGTCATTGTTGTTGCCGAAGGGGCCGGCCAAGACTTAATGCAAAGCAAAAACGAAACCGATGATTCGGGCAATAAACGCCTTTCCGATATCGGTGTATTCTTAAAAGAGCAAATTGAAGCGTATTTTAAGTCGAAATCCATCCACATCAATTTAAAGTATATTGATCCGAGCTATCAAATCCGTTCCGCGCCGGCTGCACCGGTTGACTCTATTTACTGTGAACGGCTCGGGAACAATGCGGTTCATGCCGCTATGGCAGGAAAGACAAAACTGATTGTCGGGTTGATGTATAACAAGTTTGTTCATTTACCGATCAATGTTGTCGTCCGTTCGCGTAATTATGTCGAACCGGACGGTTCACTTTGGCGCGATGCTCTGGATGCAACCGGTCAACCGCCGCTGATGAAAAACAAGATTCACGAAGGTAGCAGCGCCGAACGCCGTATTGCCCATTAGTTTAGACAAGCGCGATAATATATGAAGACTGCCCGCTATAAAAAGGCAGCCGTTCTTTTTAGTGCATAGAGGAACGGACATCCTTTAGCATAACATCATGAGAGCCGCCTTCTATGATGCTGGAAGGGGACACCAGCGTTATTTTAGCGTTCTGTTGAAGCTCCGGAATGGTTAATACACCGCAATTACACATTGTAGATCGGACTTTATAGAGCGTCGTTTTAACACCGTCGTGTAAAGATCCCGCGTAAGGTACATAGGAATCAACGCCCTCTTCAAACGCAAGCTTAGTGTCTCCGCCGGAATCGTACCGTTGCCAATTCCGTGCCCGCGATGAGCCTTCTCCCCAGTATTCTTTCATATAGCTGCCGTTTACCAGTATTTTGTTTGTCGGACTTTCGTCAAAACGGGCGAAGTAGCGTCCCAACATACAGAAGTCGCTGCCCATCGCAAGCGCCATCGTGATGTGATGGTCATACACAATTCCGCCGTCCGAACAAATCGGAATATAGACACCGGTCTTTTTAAAATACGCGTCGCGGGCTTTCGCTACCTCAATAAGCGCCGTCGCTTGACCCCGTCCTATCCCTTTGGTTTCGCGGGTAATACAAATGGAACCTCCGCCGATACCGACTTTAATAAAATCGGCGCCCGCTTCCGCTAAAAAGATAAATCCTTCTTCATCAACGACATTTCCGGCACCGATAGGAATTTTATCGCCATACTGTTTTTTTACGAATTGGATAGTACGTTTTTGCCATTCCGAAAAGCCGTCGGAAGAGTCGATACACAATACATCAGCGCCGGCCGCTATCAACACCGGAACACGCTGCTCATAATCGCGGGTATTAAGTCCTGCTCCAACCAAGTAACGCTTTTTTTCATCAAGAAGTTCATTCGGATGCTCTTTTTTGCTTTCATAGTCTTTACGGAATACAAATGACACGAGTTTCCCTTCGGCATCAAGAACGGGAAGCGAATTGAGCTTATATTCCCAGATAATATCATTTGCTTCTTTTAAAGTAACGCCTTCATCGGCATAGTGAATCTTTTCAATCGGTGTCATAAATTGTGCCACGGTTAAATCCCGCGCCATCCTGCTTGGACGATAATCACGGCCGGTAATAACACCGAGCAGCTTTCCATGCGCGGTTCCGTCATCGGTTACGGCAACGGTGGTATGTCCGGTTTTTTCCTTTAAATGCAGTACATCTTCCAATGTATTTTCAGGTTTTAAGTTTGAATCGCTTTCTACAAAACCTGCTTTATAGTTTTTAACGGCGCAAACCATCGCAGCTTGCTTTTCTATGCTTTGAGAGCAGAAAATAAAGGATAAACCGCCCTCTTTTGCAAGAGAAATTGCCATGCTGTCATTGGAAACCGACTGCATAATTGCCGAAACCAACGGAATATTGAGCGTATAGAGCGGTTTTTTTCCGGTAGCAAAACGGGTAAGCGGTGTGTGTAAGTCAATGTTTTGTGGGCTATGTTCAACACCTGTATAGCGCGGAATTAACAGATATTCATTAAATGTGTGTGACGGTTCTTCATAATAGTATGCCATAATGTATCCTCACGTTCAATTTTAAGAAGCTTTTTATCAAGTCTGTTTTTAACGCCGATTATTCACAATTCACGCACCGGCATAACAGATTATCCACAAGTTATTACCAAATAGCTGCCGGCATTTTCTATCTTTTTTAATCGATATAAATAGATAATACTCCATGCTGAAATAGCATAAGTCTTTTTCTTATAAAGTTTTAAACACGTAATAATACACTGCCGATACAACAAAAGCAGAAAAAAACCGGAATCTGCGGATCTGTAATTTACAAGATATCCACAACTTCTGCACAAGTAATAATGCTATACGCCATCAACCGAGTGAAACCTGTGCGTTATTGTCAATCGCTAGAATCGTCTTACATTCGGAACATCGGAACCGCCCCGGACGGGGAGCTTTTAATTTTTTTACACAGATAGGACACGAGAAAATTTTGGGGAAAAGATTAACTTGGGGGGCAACACTGGCTCCCTTATTTTTAAAGAACTCAACGGATGTTTCTAATGAATCGTGGATAGTAAAGAAATTGGAAAAACCAAGCAATTGGAATACTTCATAGACCTTCGGCTGCAGGCTTAATAGTACAATGTCGCCGCCTTTTCCTTTAACTGCTTTTAAGAAAGCTGTAAATGAACCGATACCTGTAGAAGAAACATAATCCAGATGGGCACAGTTGAAAATAAGTTGGATATAACCCGCATCAATAAGGGTTGTAACTTTTTTTTGAAAGAATGTTGAATTATACGTATCCACATATCCCGATAGAATGATAACGACACATTTTTCAAGCCCATCAATCCTTTGAAGCTCTATCTTGAGGCTTTTATCTTTTTCATTATCGAAATTCTGAATTATTTCTGCATCATTCATGTAATAATCCTTTATCCATTCTATTAGTTTGGAAAAACCAAACCAGATCGTTATTCAATGTGCTGTGCAACTAACTTAAATTTAAAAGGAAGACCAACCTTTGTCAACAGGCATTATCACACCATTGTAAGTCCCGTCCCTTAATAAAAAGAGCGCGGCTTTCGTTATCGCTGCCGGAGAAATCAATTTACCATCCGGATTTTTTTTTGCCCATAGAGTCCGAGTTTCTTCCGGTAATAAGCCGCTATCGGTAAAACCCGGACAAACGGCATTGGCGGTAATACCGTATCGAGCATACTCCATACTTACGGATTTGACAAGCGACATAATCCCTGTTTTTGCCGCTCCATACACGGCATTTGTCCGAAACCCCCGTAAAATATGCGTTTCCGTACCGCCGAAAAGTAAAATACGCCCCCAATTCCGCTCTTTCATACCGGCTAAAGCCGATGAAACCAGTATTCCCGGCAAGGTAAGGTTTGCATATATGGTTGAGTTCCATTCCTGCGCAGTAGTTATATCAACCGGTTTTTGTAAAAACGGACCATAAGCAACGCACAGGATGTCGGCAGCATTGGCGTATCTACACAGATCTTCCACACAAGAGACGTTTTGCAAATCACAGATAAAACAGGCTCCATTTCCTTGTTTGCAAAGACTTGTAATACGGTTTGAAGTGCTCCGTCCCTGCACTACGACGGAAACGGATTCCTGTAAAAGGGCTTGTGCTAAGCAGTATCCAATTCCACTTGTCCCGCCGACGACCAATGCGCTTTTACCGTGCAGCACATTATCCATAGCGTATTCCTTTTGTCATGGTTTATTAGATAGTCTCCACGCTTATGCTTTCCATTATACTCCGAAGCACTTGACATAGCAAGCGCTCTTTACACAAAATAATTGCTATGGGGACTTCAATCTCTCAAGAACGGCTTCCTGTCGCGGTTATTCTTTGCCGTCCTGAAATAAGCCGTAATATCGGCGCTGTTTGCAGAGCGATGGCTAACAATAATTGTACTGATTTACGTATTGTAGGCAATAGAGCCGATTACGACGAAAATGAAATTCTCCGTTTGGCAATCCATGCCGGAGCACTTTGGCAAAACACCCGTTTTTTTGAACCCTCGATCGCCGGATTAAAAGCTGCTGTTGCCGACTGCGGTATAGTTGCCGGAACAACGCGGAGAGTGGGAGAAAAACGCAAATCATGGGGTATGACTCCGGAAGACTTCTCTTCATTTTCATTTAATACTGCGGAGGGGCGTACCGGTATCGTATTCGGGAATGAACGCACCGGACTTACCGATGAAGAATTGAATGTTTGCTCCGTGGCCGTCAATATCCCTTCGGCAGCCGATTTTCCCTCTCTTAATCTTTCTCATGCCGTGCAGATTGTCTGTTATACCCTATTCCGCGCCTATAGCCCCCGAAAATACGGGTATGAACGCATTCCTTATACGCGGGTTGCCGCAGCGGCAGAACATATCAACAGCTGTTTATGCATGATGGGGCTTTTTAAACACGCCGGAAAAGAAGATAACATTCGCTTTTTTCAGGAGATAATTGCAAGAGCGGGATTATCCGCCCGGGAAGCGCGGTATTTGGAAGAGCTTTTTCAAAAACTTTGCTATGTTAAATGTCGAAATGCTGCGGAAAAAGAACGGGAGAGGCTTTTGCTGCAAACACCGCCCGCTCCAGACAATTAAAAAGTTCGCGAACATTCCCCGGCCAGTTATGCTCATAAAGCAGGCGCAGCGCCTCCCGCGATAAATGCTTTCTCGCTTGTTTTAGATAATTATATGCCAGCAGATCGATATCTTCTTTATGCTGCCGGAGCGGAGGAACAATAAGATGCGACACATCAAGTCTGTAAAAAAGATCCAGCCGAAAAAGACCTTGATCAACCATCTCTTGCAGATCGCAATTTGTAGCGCAAATCAATCTAAAATCGGAAGAGTATTTTTTCGTTCCGCCCAGTTTATAATATTCGTGTGTTTCGATAACCCTTAAAAGCTTTGCTTGTAAATTTAGTGTAAGATTCTCTATTTCATCAAAGAATAGCGTTCCCTGATCCGCTTCCGAAAAAAGCCCTTCTTTATCGATTGCTCCGGTATAAGCTCCTTTACACGAGCCGAACAATAAACTTTCTGCAAGGTCTTCTGCAATGCACGTTGTGTTTACCGGCAGATACTTACCGGGGCGGTTTTTAGAATACTGATGGATAAGAGATGCAACAACTTCTTTACCGGAACCGCTTTCTCCGTACAGCAGCACATGAGAACGTTGTTGCGCTGCCTGTAAAATAAAATTCCGTACCATCTGTATTTCAATACTTTGGCCCTGAAGTTTGGTATAAAGAGGAGCGGTTACCGGATCAATATCATAAGAATCTATAATATGAACAATTTTCCCCTCAAGGGTGTTTTTAATAGTGTTGCATAATATATTGAATTCATACGGAATTGAAAAACATCCTAATATCATGTCCGTTGCAAAAGCTGCTTTTTCGACAAAATTACAATGCTGGTGTGACAACAAGAAGATAGGCAAAATGGGATATTGTTCGTAAATTTCTTTGAGTATATTCGGCGGGTATCCGCCGCCTGCTTCATAATCAAATAAGAGAAAATCGTAGGCTTTTTCTTCTAAACATGATAAAACGGCTCGATTATCCAATATAGAATCTATCGCCCAAACGTTCCGAGATACACACGCGAGTTTTTCGGCATCTGTCGAAAATGCTGCAACAAACAAGACAGTCAACACAGCCACACCTACAACAGAAAACCGGAAGAGGCAGGAATCGAACCTGCCGTTGCGAATTATGCAACCAACGGTTTTGAAGACCGCGAAGACCACCAGATCCCATCAGCTTCCATTAATAAGACTAATTCTAATTTAGTATAAAATGAAACTTTTTTTTTAGCAACCCTACGCTTTAAATTTTTAATTTTGACACTATCAAGATGAAAAGTTTTCGGTTTTTTATCTTTAAACGTGAAAAAGAAACCGGATTGAAAGGCGGAATTTATCACAAAATTCAGATTGACCTTACGTATAATTCAAATCACATCGAAGGTTCAAAACTTACACACGATCAAACTCGCTTCATTTTTGAAACAAAAACCCTTGGCGTTACAAATGAAGTTGTTAAAGTTGATGATATTATTGAAACGGTAAATCATTTCCATTGTATTGAGGTAATCATAGAAGGTGCGCATACGAAACTTTCGGAAAGTTTCATAAAACAGCTTCATTATATCCTAAAATCCGGAACAACCGACAGTCAAAAACCATGGTTTAAGGTTGGGGACTACAAAATGCTGGAAAATGAAGTGGGCGGAGGTGCAACTACAAAACCTGCGGATGTTGCAGCAGCGATGAAATCATTATTAATGGAATACAATGCAAAATCGGAAATCACTCTTGATGATGTGTTGGATTTTCATGTCCGATTTGAAGCGATTCATCCGTTCCAAGATGGTAATGGCCGTATCGGAAGATTGATACTGTTCAAGGAATGTCTTAAACATACCATTGTCCCGTTTATCATTACTGAAGAACTAAAGCTTTACTACTATAGAGGAATTAAAAATTGGAAAAATGAACGCGGGTTTTTAAAAGATACGTGTCTTACCGCACAGGATGTAATGAAGCAATGTTTGGATTATTTCGGTATTGTGTATCGCTAGGCTCCCTTTTTGATGCAGCATTTTGCTTGCTTATAGTACTATTGTATAGTATCATATTAACTTATTAGAAATCAGACCTAACACTCGCCTTTAAACATATATAAGGAATATTAGCACTACCCACATGAATAACCTGCCTTATTAACGGCAAAATATCCGGTTGCCTAAAAACAGAACTATGCTATACTCTATAGAGCGGAGAAAAAAGATGAGAAAGCCTTTTGATGATTTGACGATAGTAGACGATTATATATTTTGTTTGGTCATGCAGGATAAATCGATCTGCACAACAGTATTGAATATGGTACTTGCAAATTCGATTGGCCCAATTACTGATATTACCTATCAAAAAACACTCGACCAAGCAGGATATGCAAAAGGTATCAGGCTTGATGTGTGGGTTACCGGCAGCAATGGCAATGTTTATGATGTAGAGATGCAAACAACCAATAAACAAGATCTTGCCAAACGTCTACGCTACTATCAATCGGTTATTGATGTTAGCAGTCTTGAAAAGGGAAGTTATTATACCGATTTGCCTGATTCATTTATTTTGTTTTTTTGTCCATTCGACTATCTGGACAGCGGCTTGCCAGTGTATACATTCAAAACGATATGTAGTGAAGATAAAACGATTTTGTTACCGGATGGTGTAACAAAAGTCATTATTAACAGCGCTGCTGCGTATAAAGAGACCGATCCGGAACTCAAAGCCTTTTTGGAATACATGAATGGCATTATGTGTGATAGGCCATTTATTCGTAAGATAGATCGGTATATCAAAGAACTGAAAGAAAATGAAGAGAGGAGACAAGAATATATGTTATTGAATTTAGTTGAAATGGATGCAAGAAAGGATGGTATACAGCAAGGACTACAACAAGGACTACAACAAGGACTACAACAAAAGGCATTACAGGATGCGTGTAATCTAAAACGGCTGGGCGTGTCTGTTGATATCATTACCCAAGCAATAGGTCTTAGTAAAGAAGAAGTGAGCAAGCTCAAATAAGGAACGAAATAACCGCACCGGAAATATTTGGAGTAGTTGCCTTAAAATAATTTAACAATTTTTTTCTTGTAGATTCTTTCTTTTTGTGATATAATATATATAATATTGGATTTTCCGTTGCTTGTAGACTTTTACCCAATATGTACGGTAAATTTATATAAAAAAAGGAGGATTGACAAAATGGGTGAAAAAAGCATACCCCCCCCCCCCCCCCCCC
>NZ_CALHGC010000348.1 GCF_938029485.1 uncultured Treponema sp.
TAAAGACGTCTTCAATCTTGCCGTCTTTAACATAGACGCATCCGTTTTCCATTAAAGAGTAGCCGGTTACTACCGTCGCATTATGAAAACAAAGTGCTTTTTCCATGATTTTCTCCGTGTTTCGGCCGATTTTATCAAAAAAACGTTAAAAAGCCTAGAGCTCATAGGGCGGCTGCATCAGGTTTCTTGTAGAAATTCCCCGAAGAATCAGGAGACTCTTCAACCAAAATTGAACCTCTTCGCGGTTCAAATGGTCTCACAGCCTCCTGATTCTTCGCCAGTTGCTCTACTCCACCTAATGCAGTCGCCCTATTCTTAAATAAAACCGTACGAAATTTTTCAAAAATTTCGTATAATAAGGAAAGCGACTGCATCAGATTGCTGCAACTTCTGTCGTGATCGCATCAGTTTTTTTTGTAAAAATGTATTTTTCAGGTAACATATTATTCTAAAGTGTGCTATAATGATTCAATATGGATTCTCAAGAGAAAGACTTCACACCCGATTTGCGCTTTAAAAGGCAAAATATGACAGTCGGAGCGCGGAATCGTGTTATGCAAAATATCTATACTCTTGTAAAGAAACACCGTTCATTCTTGATTCTCGGCCACGAAAATCCTGATGAAGATTGTTTTGCTTCGACGGTGGCGAGTGCACTATTGTTACGCAAGTTCAATAAGCATGTCAGTATTTTTTTGGAGTGCTTACCGCCTGAAAATCTTAAATTCCTCAATTCCATCTGCAAGTATAATAAGATTAATGTCTATTATGGGACGATGCCGCATATCCGTTCTGTAGAAGTGCTGTGTATCTTGGATACGCCGAAGCCGGATATGATAGCCGCAAACGGTTGTATTTATAATTTTTTGCACAATCCAACTATTCCCAAGGCCGAATTGGATCATCACTTTGGTTCCGATGCCGCATACATCGGAGATACTGCCTATTCTTTAGTTCTCCATGCATCAAGCACCTGCGAAATTTTGTGCCGAATATGTTATAAATTGGCAAATCATCCCGAAATACGGCAGCGCTACAGCATCGAAGAACTTTATTCACGCAATTTAGTGTTGACGCTTTTAACCGGTATGCTCGGAGATGCCAAAATGGGTAATTACATCTCCAATTCTCATGATAAAGAGGTCTTTGACTACTTTTCCAAGCATTTGAATTTGATGCTGCGGATCAGCACTCATTCGGAGGGGCATACTAAAAAAATTGAATCGATGGAGCGGCTGCTTGATGTGATGGAAACCACCGATGCCGAAACCGAAAAAGCTTACAATGACATTATCGGTCGTGCAATGTATACCGGTCAAGTCGGATCGGTCGTCCTGTCAGAAGATGAATCCAATGCTTTTTTTAACAGTATAGAGTACGCTCAGTTTATCGGTATGATTAAGGTAGCGACAAACACCATTGCCGAAAAAGCGGGAGGTGTGGGCATTTCGGTCTATTTCGATTCTCCCGACAAGTCCAATAAAATACAGTGCCGCATTCGTGTAAGTGAAGCGATGCGGGGCATCAATTTACACCCGATTCTGAGTCATTTTAAGCTTACCGACGGGGGCGGACATCCCGGTGCTATTGCTTTTAGGTTGCCGCGCAAATTCGGCGCATCGCTTCACACGTTGCTTGCGGACATAGAATCCTTTATTCAACAAAACATATTGGTATGAAGCAAAACTTTCAACTACTAATGGAACAAACCATCGCAGGACTGAACGCTTCCTTTACCGCCGAAAATCCGCCGCGTCTTATGCTCCATTCATGCTGCGCACCGTGCAGTTCTTCGGTAATAAAACGGCTTGCAGGACATTTTAAACTGACGGTGTTTTATTATAATCCCAACATTGATACCGTGGCCGAATACCGTACCCGGGCAGATGAGCAAATCCGTTTAATTAAACAGTATAATGAGTCAATCCAATTCCCATATCGGATCGATTATGCGATACGGGACTACAGCCATGAACAATTCCTTGAAATAGCGGAAGGCTATGAGGATTGCCTTGAAGGCGGAGAGCGCTGCTTCCGATGCTATCGGTTGAGACTCGCAGCAACGGTACGCGAGGCTGCAGCCCAAGGTTTTGATTTTTTCTGTACGACACTTTCGCTAAGCCCGCTCAAAAGCGCAGCAAAAATCAACGAAATCGGTATGAAGCTTGCCTCTAACAAGTGCCGGTGGCTGCCGAGCGACTTTAAGAAAAAAGACGGCTATCTGGAGTCCATTAAACTCAGCAAGGAGTTGGGTTTGTATCGGCAAGACTACTGCGGCTGCGAATTTTCCCGCACCTTTTGAAAATATACGGCACATCTACTTCGTTGCTGCGCACAAATTAATCCTCAACGTATCAAAGATACGCCTGCGGTTAATTTGTGCTCGCGCCTCGTATCTGCGCCATCTATTTTCAAAAGGCTTACGGCAAAAACAGACGGTGCATCTACTTCGCCGCTTGTTCGGCGAAGTACGTCCTACCCTAATACACTCGCAAGCGTTTCTACAATAAGGTCTTTGGCTGCAAAATAGGTTCCCTGAATAGCGGAGCTGTTTCCGCCGCCCCGGCCGTTCAGCTGTCCGTTTAACGTTTTTACGTGCAGCTTTAAATCGATTGCATTGCTGACAATGACGTAATTGTACGCCGGAGATTGTGTTTCTTCCGCTTCAACCGCCGAAAGCGCTGCACAGGTTTGCCGTTTCCCTGTTGCCAACAGCTGATTACAGAAGTAGCGCAAAGCTTCGATGCTGAGGTTGTCTTCAAAATAGATGGGGGCGCCTGCCGTATCTGCCGCCGTTTCCGCTTTCAGTTTTAGATATTTCTCGGTCATTTCGTGCAGCTGCTGCTGTAGTTTTCCTTTTTCGGTATTTAATTTTTCCACCGCTTCCTGTACCTCGGTCGGCTTTGCCGATAAGCAGCGGGAAATCGCCCGTACCTGCGCCGTCTCTTGCTCATACGCCAATACCGCTTTTCTGCCGCAGAGGACTTCCAATCGGACACCCTTTTTCCGGTTGGTAAAGTTGAGAATTTTAATCAAACCGATCTCGCCGGTGGCGGTTACATGCGTGCCGCAGCAGGCGCAGGCATCAAGTCCCGGAATGGTGATAATGCGTACGGTACCCGATAGTTCTTTCTTGCTGCGGTACTGCATCGTTTTTCGCTCTTCGGCGCTCGGAAAGTTTTCTTGAATCGGGAGATTGGCACGGACAACCTCATTGGCGCGCTGTTCGGCATCGAGTACCTGTTCGTCAGTCAACGGACCGCTAAAATCGATGGTGATAAAACTTTCGCCCATGTGGAATCCGATATTTTCGTAGCCGTAGGTTTGGGAGAGGATACCGGTAAGAATATGCTCGCCGGTATGCCCTTGCATATTATCGCAGCGGTTTACCCAATCCAATACTCCGTGAACCTTTGTGCCGGTGGCAAGTTCTCCATCGGCAATATGAACGATGCGCTCTCCTACAAATTGGGTATCCGAAATATAAACCGCTCGATCCTGCTTGCCTTCGGCAAAAAGATTTCCTTTATCGCCGGGCTGTCCGCCCCCTTCGGGATAAAATGCCGTGTCCGACAGTTCTATCTCATAGCCCCTCTCGGTTTTTGAGCACGCGATAACCGTTGCATCAAATTCTTTGAGGTACGGTTTTTGGTAATACAGTGCGTTAAAGTTTTCCATAAATATTCCTTGTGTCGAGTAAGTTAATTATACTCCGATACGGCAATAAATCCAATCATCTTTTATCTGTCGAATACATATTGTCACCTCTGCTAAACTTAGATATAGTAAGTATATTATTATAGAGAAGACAAGGACGTCTCTAAAAAACCAAGCGAGTTGTTAGAGAAGCTCGGTATGCGGAGGTATTTCTCTTTATGCGGGAAAAGAAAATTTTTTCTATTCGTAAGAAACTGCTTATCATTTTTGGAACATTGATTACGGTAGCCGGTGTTATACAAGGTTCGTTAGCGCGGTATACTGCGCAACGAGCCCTTACTGCGCGGGTCAATGCGCATCTTATCGACAAAGTAAATGATATTGCCTTGTTTATCACGAGTGATATTGCCAGTGACTTCAATTTTTTACGCGGATTTATGCGTAATCCGGCGATGAAGGATCCTTCGGTATCTTTTACGGAAAAAACTCGAATCGTGCGCAGCGATTTCGGCTATGCCGACACTCTCAATTTTTTTAATATATGTGATACTAAGGGAAACAGCTATTATGCCGACGGTACGGTTACCTTTGTCGGGGATACGGACTGGTATAAGAGCGCAGTGAACGGGAAGCCTTTTATTACCGCACCTCATATTTCAACGGCAACTAAAAAACTGGAAGTTATTTTGGCTGTTCCGCTATTAGATAGCGATCGTAAGGTTATCGCTGTTTTGGGAGCCGGTCTGGAGGGAACCGTTATTTGCGATATCATATCCGAAATCGAAATCGGTAAAACGGGAAATTGCCATATTTTAGGGATGGACGGAACAACTATTGCTCATAAGAATACGTCAATCGTTGAAGCGCAAAAAAATGCGATGGAGTTGGCAAAAACAGATAGCTCTGTAACGTCCATTGCAGATTTTCAGCGGCAAGCGATCTCAGATTCTTCCGACGGGATTGGTTATTACACTTATGACGGTAAAAAGCATATTGCAGCCTATACGAAAATGCCGGATACGAAGTGGACAATTATTATCGCTGCTCCGGCAGAAGAGTTTCTCGGCGCAATTACGGATTTACGTAAAATGATCATTATCATCGGTATTATTATCCTTGCGGTAACACTTACAATTATATTTTTTATTGCGGCAAAGATGGTCGCTCCCGTTCAGACAGCGGTTAATGCGCTGAAAGATATTTCGCAAGGGGAGGGCGATTTGACCGTGCAGCTTCCTCTTATCGGTAATGATGAGGTAACGCGGCTATCGGAATATTTTAATGAAACAATTAAAAAGATTCGGTCTTCCATACAATCTATCGACAGCAATGCCGGAATAATGCGATCGATCGGCGACGAGCTTGCTCAGAATATGACCGAGACTGCACAAGCTGTCCATAAAATAAATGAAAATATCGACGGTGTAAAACAGCAAGCGTTGACACAGACTGCAAGCGTCGGAGAAACGGCAGCAACAGTTGAAGAAATTATCAAAACGATACGGCAATTAAATACCCGCATAGAAAGCCAGTCGGCAAGCGTATCTATTTCTTCTTCTGCGATAGAAGAGATGGTCGCAAATATCGCATCGATTACCGATACGCTTGAAAAGACGGACGGGGTTATTAAAACACTTGCGGAAGCGACCGCCGACGGACGGAAAATTATCGTAAATACCAGCAGTGTTACTCAAAAGATTGCCGAAGAGTCCGGCAGTTTGATGGAAGCTTCAAGCGTGATTCAACATATCGCATCTCAAACGAACTTACTTGCAATGAATGCCGCTATCGAAGCAGCTCATGCCGGAGAAGCCGGTAAGGGCTTTGCCGTTGTTGCCGATGAAATCCGCAAACTTGCAGAAGATTCTGCCGCGCAGGGTAAAACAATTACCGCAACGCTTAAAACGTTGACTGCAGAAATCGAAGGGCTTTCTACTTCTTCAAAAGTTGCGGGTGAAAAATTTGCTACTATTTTTACGCTTTCCGATCAGGTAAAAAATATGAGTACCCGTTTAACCGAGTCGATGAGGGAACAGGAAGACGGAAGCCGTGAGGTATTGGAGGCAATTAAAAATATCAGTGAGGTAACCGTTGAAGTAGAAGCGGGATCAGGTGATATGCTGAAAGGCGGAGAAGGGGTTGCGCACGAAATGAAAAAGCTCGATGGGCTGACCAACACAATCGCTGCGAGTATGAAAGAAATGGCGGCGGCGGCAGTGCAAATCAATAATGCAATCCAAGGCGTAAAAGAAATTACCAATAAGAACAAACGAAGTATTGAAAATTTAGCGCAGGAAGTATCTAAGTTTAAAATATAGGAGAGAGGCTTTAGGGCACCTCTAAAAATTCGATTAGCTTTTTAGTAGTGTCCGATAATTAAAACTTTTCTCTTGAGTAATTATGCAGCATAATTACTCAAGAGACGTTTTTGTATGCGCTATTTTCCAAGCCGCTTTTTTATTTCCGCAATTAAAGTGTTCAGTTCAACGCCGGTGCGTTCGCTCGCAATCTTAATCGTCGCCTTCGGCAGCATGATCCGTGCGAGCAGGCAGGCTCA
>NZ_CALHGC010000349.1 GCF_938029485.1 uncultured Treponema sp.
AGGCGTATCTATGATACGTTGAGCATTTATTTTCAGCGTGCGACGCAGTAGATGCGCCGTATATTTTCAAAAGGGCGTTGCTGTGGTTGCCCTGAGGACGTACACGATGATACAAAAAGTTGAAAACCTAAGCAGTCTTGAACATTTTTTTGCGCAGTATCCCTGTTATGCGGAAACGGAAAATGCGGAGGATGCAGCGCGGATTACCGCTGCATGGAATCTTTTGCTTACAAACCGTATACCCGATACGGCAGTAGATGCCCCCATTCCGCACGATGCCGCGCATTCGCTGCGTATGGCGCACAGTCTTGCCTCGCTTGAAATGGATTCCGAAAGCATCATCTGTGCATTGCTTTACAGCGAAGACGGCAGTTTTGCCTTGCCGGACGAGCAGCTGCGGACTCAATTCGGAGATACGGCGGCGGATATCCTGAACGCGGCGGCAAAATTTTCCGATGTAAAGCTCTATAACAAAAGCAAAGAACACACCGACACGGTTTGCAAGATGTTTTTTTCGCTCGTAAGCGACTTACGGGTGATGATTATTCAACTTGCAGACCGGCTCGATAAGATACGGTATATTTCCGAATACCCTGCCGAACGGCAACGCGGCATCGCTCGAGAAATCAGTGAAATTTGGGCGCCGCTTGCCCAGCGGATGGGTATTTCCACCGTTCAAAATGAGCTTGAAGATTTAAGCCTCAAATATATCAACCGCGAAGCATTCGATCAGATAAAAGACGTCGTCGCGGCAAAGAAAAAAGAACGGGAAGCCTTTTTGCAGAGCGCCGAAAAAACCATCTATCAAACGATGGAAAAGGCGGGAATCAAGGTTAAGGTGCAAAGCCGTGCCAAACATTTTTGGTCTATCTATCAAAAAATGAAAAAGCGGAACAAGGCGGCGGATGAATTATACGACCTTCTCGCCGTGCGGATTTTATGCACAACCGTAAACGAGTGTTACGCCATTCTCGGCCTGATGCACACGGTATGGAAGCCGCTTGACGGGCGTTTCAAAGACTATATCGCCATGCCGAAAGCGAACGGCTATCAGAGTCTCCACACCACCGTCATCTGCAAGGGCGGACAAACCTTAGAAATTCAGATCCGCACGCACGAAATGCACGAAATAGCCGAGCGGGGTGTTGCAAGTCACTGGGTATACAAAAAGCACAGTAAGAATAAGACCGCAAACGAGCAGGAATTATCGTTTGTTCAGCAAGTTAAATCGCTCGCACAGCAGCGCTTTAATAATGAAGAATTCCTTGCGGAACTTAAAAGCGACTTATTAAGCGATTCGATCTTTGTGTTTACCCCAAAGGGCGATATTATAGAGCTGCCGGCCGGTTCAACTGCCGTCGATTTTGCGTACCGCATCCACTCGTCGATAGGAGAAAAGCTGGTATCCGCTAAGGCAGACGGCGCTATCATCCCGTTGTCCCGCCCGCTTAAAAACACGCAGGTGGTAGAGATTATCACCCATCCGAACGCTCACCCCACGCACAATCAGTACGAAAACGCCCATACGACGCGAGCACGTCAAAAAATCCGCGCATGGCTCCAACTGAATGAAAATCTTCTCCGTACCGAAAAAGAAGAAAGGCAACGGACGGATCTTACAGACGATCAAGCAAAAGAGGCGGCACGCTCTCCCAAATCTCCCAAAGAGACACTGAAAGAAGCCGAAACGGCAAAGCAAGCGCTTGAAGCAGCTCAAAAAGACCCTCATAAAAACCCTACATTGCGGATACGCATCGGCGGTTCCACCAACTTTCCCGTCCGTTTTGCCGGATGCTGCAAACCGACTTCCGATTCCGTCATCTGCGGCTATGTCGCCAACGGCAGGGGTGTTATCATCCATAAAAAAGACTGCCTCAACCTCAAAAGAATTCCCGATTTGGACGCCCGTCTCATCGACGTTGAGTGGGATATAAAGGAAAGCAAACAGAAAAATCTCGAAAAAGCGCAGAAAAAGATTAAGCCGCGTAAGTAATCCGTTCGATATTAAAGATATGAAAAAGAACGGTATTGTTATTACGGTTATTGCATTTGTCGGATTTCTGTTTCCGTTATTCGGAGCGGATTTAGAGCTTGACCAAAGCGATCTCGCGGTTATTCAAGACCCTAAGGGCGCCGGATATCACTTTTATATTCGAAAGAAGCCCGATATCGCTTCCATCTTGATGACAGAGACGACAAAGGATCCTCAAAATCGGCTCGATAACTTTGCATACCGTGATTTCCAATACAACAGCATTAACGGCGATGAAAAACGCATCTTAAACGGCAAAGAGCTGGACACCCGTGGAAAGCAGCTTTACAGTTTGATAGACTCCAGCCCGGAAAAAGACACACCTCTCGGCGAGGCGTTCCATATTTGGGTACCGTATATTATCTGTTACGGCTATGAATGGGACAGACACGGCGAGGTGCAGGTATTGGACGGAACATTTTTTAATATCCGTGCGTTTGAAAAGCCCTACGCCGATTATACCGGTGCTTTTAGCGACAATCCGTTCGTGCTGCGCGTAACCCAAAAGACAATCAAAGAAAAGAATGAACCCGCCTTTAGCACTCCTGCCGCCGAGGCTTTTTCGGAACTAGCCCGCTTGAGCGGCAATAAACTGATCTATTCGGAGAATGTTGACGGTATTATACCTTCAATCGAAGTAATTCTTACGCCGAAGAAGCACAAGAACCTCGATGTAGTGTTTGTTATCGACGCAACCGAAAGCATGAAGGATGATATACAAAAGATAAGAGAGCTGCTTGCGGCTTCGTTGAAAAAGGTATTGCCTAAGTACGATTCGTACCGGATAGGGCTGGTACTGTATAAAGACTACTATGACGATTTTTTAACGAAGACCGCATCCGATTTTACCTCGGATATCGATCGATTTTCCGCTGCCCTTAGGAGTTTTAGCGTATTTGGCGGACGCGACATCCCCGAAGCGGTGTACGAAGGCATCGACGCAGGCCTCGATCTCGAATGGCGTACCGATAAGGATACCGACCGCAGACTGATCTTAATCGGCGACGCTCCGCCCCATCCCCGTCCCCAAGGTTCGATTACAAAAGAGGGGGTGATAGAGGCTGCAAAGTCAAAAGACGTAAAGCTGTTCCCGATTATTCTTCCGCATAATAAAACCTACTAGACCAACCTTTTGAAATATACGGCACATCTACTGCGTCGCATCATTAAAAGTGTACATCCGTGTACACTTTTAATGGCGAATTTCGGCA
>NZ_CALHGC010000350.1 GCF_938029485.1 uncultured Treponema sp.
GGAAGTTGTGCCGCAGGGCGAGGCAACGTTTTGCGATGATATTGTATTGGCAGGCCTCTATACTTTTTTCTTAAAAGAAACGAATGTACTGAAGATAAACGGCTCTTTTAAGGTGAGAGCGGAAAAACAGTTGAAAACGGTATTTCAAGATAGTGCAACGGATATCAACTGCTTTAAAACCTTGTGTGCCGGCTTACAAAACCTCGGTTTACTGATGCGGGAGGAAGCGAATCTTATTCCGCAGCAAGGCAGATGGGAAACGTTTTTTAAGCAAAAACCTTTTGACCGGAAGATGTATATTGCCGCGGCTATATACGGTCAGGTGCGCAGGGAGAGTATGCAAAAACGGGCACAGTTCTTTTCCGATTTTTTATCATTACTTGATCCTTGCGGGGTGTACGATGATATTGTATTGAAGCGTTTTTTTGATTTTTTATTCCAACGTTTACATATCGAGACGAACGGCGATATGCCGATTTTCCCCGATATGACACCCGAAGATGAAGTCAATATCCTCAATATGCTCAAAACGATGAAGTTTTTACTGCCTGTCGGGGAATACTGGCAGTTGAACATGGCTGTATTTAATCAAGAATCGGTCGGGCAGCCCTTGATTGCCGCGCCTTCATTTGAGATTACGATGCTGCCCTTTACTGCTCTTGACCGAATATTTCCGGTACTCAGCTGCATGGAACCGGCGGCTATTTTGACAACCGGCCGGTTTACCGTTACACGGGCAGCCTGTTTACGCTGTTTTGAATGGGGGAACACCGATAAAACATTAATAGCTTTGCTTGAAGATGCTTCCGGAGGAACACTTCCGCAGAATATTAAAGTCAGTATTTCGGAATGGTATCTGCAGTGTACTGCCGTAGGCTTGTATCACGGATTTGTGATAACCGTTGCGGAAGACAAGCGGAAATTTTTTAAACAAAATGCAGGATTGCAGAATATTATCCGTAAAGAACTGGCCGATGGCGTTTATCTGATAAAGCAGATAAATTTAGATTCAATACGTACCATGATCAAATCAGCCGGTTTGGATGTCACGTTTTATAGTACCGGCAATACCGGCCGCAATTCTGCTTCCGGATTCGCTCCTATTGAACAACGGCAACCGGTTTTTGCCGGTTTTTATGCAAAGACAAAAAAACGGCAGACTTTTCACTTTGAGCAGGAAGAATGCGGTACTGACCATATTCGGAAGCTTCAAGACATTGTGGATACAATGCCGATCGATCAGTATAATAAGCAAGCCCTTAAAGACAAAATTGCCAAAAAACTTATCATCACTGAAGATCAATTAAACGGAATGCCGGCAGACAGCGAAGTTCGAGAAGTTTCAGGACTTGATTTTTTAGGGAAAATTCACCTTGCGGAAACCGCGATTGCCGACAGCAGCCGTTTGGAGATATCGATCGATGGAGCGGAAGGGCGTAGAACAATTATGGGGAAGCCTATTGCAATTCAAAAAACGGAAGACGATGCGGTATTACTGATGCAGGAAACGGATACGCAATATGAAGAAAAAGTTTCCATTGCCGGTATCATAAAGATGAGGGCATTCCGCGAATCATTTTTTTCCTAATTCGGAAGGCAGATTCAAACTTTTAAAAAAAAATCCGATATTGTAAACGGTATGTCGGGCTTTTCTGTGGATCGAGGAGGTTTTAAAACGATGGCTGCGTCGTTCATATTAGCGCCGTCTTTATTGAGTGCGGATTTTTCACGGCTCGCTGAAGAATTGCATTTTATTGAAGCAAACGGAGGTCAATGGGTGCATCTTGATGTAATGGACGGCGCCTTTGTACCGAATTTAACGTTCGGCGCTCCCGTTGTGCGTAGTTTACGGAGTAAAAGC
>NZ_CALHGC010000351.1 GCF_938029485.1 uncultured Treponema sp.
GACAATTCCCTCTTTTGAGACATCTTCGGGTATCTAATCTATTTTTATCTACTTATTAAAAGGAAGGAAATCATGGCAGTAGAAAAATATGTCTATTTCTTCGGGAACGGCAAGGCGGAAGGCAACGGTGAGATGAAGCAGCTGCTAGGCGGTAAAGGGGCAGGCTTAGCCGAAATGACCCGCGCGAAGTTACCCGTTCCCGCCGGTTTTACGATTACTACTGAAGTTTGTCAGTTGTATTATTCAAATAATAAAAAATATCCTGCCGGCTTGGAACAGTCTGTGAAAGAAAACTTGGCAAAGCTGGAAAAAAGCGCCGGTAAGAAGCTCGGTAATCCCGATGACCCGCTTTTAGTTTCCGTCCGTTCAGGCGCCCCCGTTTCGATGCCCGGTATGATGGAAACGATTTTGAACCTCGGTTTAACCGATAAATCGGTTGAAGGCTTGGCAAAAAAGACATCGAACCGCCGTTTCGCCTTGGACGCGTACCGCCGCTTCATTATGATGTACGGTTCAACGGCAATGGGCATCGACCGCATTAAGTTCGACAACCTTTTTGATGAGGTAAAGGAAAAACATACCCGCGGACGTTTGAACATTGCTGCAGGTAAAAAGGTCGGTGATACCGATGTAAATGAAGACGAACTCGCAGAAGTTATCACAAAATTTAAGGCGTTGTATAAAAAAGAGATTAAGAAAGATTTCCCGCAGGATCCGATCGAACAGCTTTGGGGTGCTATCGGAGCGGTATTCAATTCATGGATGGCCGAAAAAGCGGTTACCTACCGCCGTGTAGAAAACCTTGTCGGAATTAAAGGCACTGCAGTCAACGTTATGCAGATGGTATTCGGTAACAAGGGGGCTACCTCCGGCACCGGCGTTTGCTTTACGCGCGACCCCAACAGCGGCGAAAACGTATTCTACGGCGATTATCTCTTTAATGCGCAGGGTGAAGATGTCGTTGCAGGTATCCGCACGCCTATTAAACTTTCCGAATTTGAAAAAGAAGATAAAAAAGCCTACGACCAGCTCTGCAAAGTCCGCGCTCTTTTGGAAGACCACTACAAGGATATGCAGGATATGGAATTTACCGTAGAAGAAGGTAAACTCTATATGCTCCAGTGCCGTACCGGTAAGCGTTCTCCTGCCGCTGCGTTCAGAATGGCCGTCGATATGGTGAATGAAGGGCTTATTACAAAAGAAGAAGCGATTATGCGTATTAAAGCAAGCGATATCGAAGGTATCTTCTATCCGGCCATCGACTACAAACAGGCAGGCTTGAAATCCGCTTTACTTGTAAGCGGAATTGCCGCAGTCCCGGGCGCTGCCGCCGGAAAAATCTGTTTTTCCGCCGCTAAGGCAGAGGCGCTGGCTGCAAAGAAAGAAAAAGCAATTCTCGTACGTAAGGAAACCAGCCCCGAAGATGTCGGCGGTATGCATGCCGCACAGGGTATTTTAACTGCGACCGGCGGAAAAACGAGCCACGCAGCTGTTGTTGCGCGAGGTTGGGGAAAATGCTGTATCGTCGGATGCGAAAAACTTGTCATCGATTACGAAAAAGGCGAATGCAGCTATAACGGTAAGGTTCTTAAAGAAGGCGATTTTATCACCCTTGACGGAACCAAAGGCGATGTATATATCGGCGAGCTGAAATTAGTACAGGCAAAACAGCCTGAATCATATAAGACCCTGATGAAATGGGTTGACGAAACCCGCACTATTAAAGTACGCACCAATGCCGACCGCCCTGAAGACGCGAAGATCGCAATCGAACACGGCGCCGAAGGTATCGGTTTGTGCCGCACCGAACATATGTTCTTTAATGATGAAAAGCGTATTCTCGCAATCCGTGAGATGATTATTGCCGACAGTACCGAAGGGCGCAAAAAAGCCTTGGCAAAGCTGCTTCCGATTCAGACAAAAGACTTTGAAGGTATCTTTAAAGCAATGGACGGCAAGGGCGTTACCATCCGCTTAATCGATCCTCCGCTACATGAGTTTGTACCGCATGATAAGGAAGGTCAGCAGAAGTTAGCCGAAGCGCTTAACATCAGCTTTGCAAGCGTAAAGGAACGGGTGGAGCAGCTCCATGAGGCAAACCCGATGCTCGGTCACCGCGGCTGCCGCTTGGCCGTTACCTATCCCGAAATCCTCGAAATGCAGGTAACCGCTATTATTACCGCTGCGTGCAATGTACATAAGAAGGGTATTACGGTTCTGCCCGAAATTATGATTCCGCTGACCATCGATCCTAAAGAATTTGCGATTCTGGAAGCGAGAGTCCGCAACGTTGCCGGTGCGATTCTGAAAAAGCATGAGGCTAAGATTAAATACTTGGTCGGTACGATGATCGAAACTCCGCGTGCTGCTTTGTTAGCCGATAAAATCGCAGAACGGGCGGAGTTCTTCTCGTTCGGAACCAACGACTTAACGCAGATGACGTTGGGTATAAGCCGCGACGATGCTGCGAAGTTCCTGCCTGAATATGTCGATGAGCAAAAAGCAGGAGTATTCCCTGCAGATCCGTTCCAGTCTTTGGATCAGGCCGGCGTCGGGTTGCTCGTAAAAGAAGGCATTGCAAAAGGCCGTTCAACCCGCCCCGAATTAAAGGTCGGTATCTGCGGTGAACACGGCGGCGATTTGGAATCCGTCAAGTTCTGCTGCCGTTCCGGTATGTCATACGTTTCGGCATCACCCTTCCGTGTTCCGATTGCCCGCCTTGCCGCTGCACAGGCCGCAATAGAGGCAAAAAAGACCGGAGCTAAAAAAACGGCTAAGACAACAAAGACTTCTAAAACGGGGAAATCCGCCAAAACCGCAACGAAGAAGAAGTAAATAACCGCCGTAAAAGAAATTTAAAAGCCTCTCCAAAAACTGTAGTTTTTAGAGAGGCTTTTGTTCCTTCTATCGCATCTTTTTATAATGGTAAGAAGGATGATATTCGATTTTGCCGAAAAGCTGTATAAGTTCTTCTGATTTTCAAAATATCACTTATAAATAACAAACTATAGCCCAATTTTTAAAAAATATTTTATATCCGCCGTTATCCCATAAAGTGATCAGTTTTTCATACGGATAATATCTATTTCCAACACGACATTGTTCATCAAAGGTAGTCTTTCGCGTATCTTCACTATTTTTTTCTTGCAGTGAATCATACAACATAAACCCGTGTTCATCATATCCTAAAATTGTTAAGTAATGCTGAATGTGATTTATTTTTATGAGTAAAATTATAGGGAAGCCTTGTTCAAGGTTTTCCTTTATCCAATGTATTTTTTCATCCGTTCTTTTGTCATTCAAAATATATTCTTTTGTTTTTATACCGTATTTTCGTAAGAGTTTCATAAGTCCAATCGGGAACGTCAAATTTTTATAAATTCGCCACGTCATTTCTCTTGCAAGAAGTTCAGGTGAAATTCTTTCTTTTTTTAGCACATTAATTACAGCCATTACCGAATATGGTCCGCAATTGTTTAAAGTTTGCCGATAAAATAAATCACCGTCAAAAACCAAAATATGGCTATTTGAATTCTGAACCGTCCGTATGTCTATATATGAAGGAAAGGCTCTTCCGAAGACGAATAAAAATATAATAAAAAACAAAAAAATAAGACTTGCTACTTTTATTAGTTTCATTCGCATCTATTTTCCTTTAAACGAATTGCGATTTTCAGTTATTTCTTTTATATTCTAAACCGTATTTATATTTTGTACAAGTTAAAACCTTTATCATATTCCAAGTAACCGAATAATAAGTTTTACAGATGATTTTTACTGAACTGTCAGACCGTATTCAAAATCTTGATTGATAAGGTTAATGCGCTGTACCAATTTTACTACCGAAGCATCATAAATCCTACGATACCCTTATCCAAACATATATTAAAATTTTCAACAGATTTACCGCAATGTAATATTCGTATCATGCTTTACTCCCATTATATTTCATATGATATTTTATGCATCGTTTCTTTTTGAGATGTATATTGCTTGATGAAAGCTACCGAAGTTATACCTATTCTCCTATCATATCAATCAATTCAATACCAATATATTTCCGATAGTTTTCAAAATCTTTATCCAACGTAAATATCAAAAAATCATTATTATGAGCTACGCTACATATCAAATAATCGATATGTGAACCTTGTATACCGTTACTTCTGCATATATTGTAATATGCAGCGGCTTGCTCGTAATCATCGGTAGTAATTTCAAAATCGGGAAATGCCTTTAATGCTTCCTTTAGTTTTCTAAATGTACTTTCATCCGATATACCGCTCAAAATTTCTTGCCGTATAGGACCAATCATCACCGCATATCGGTTACGAATGAGAAATGTGAGATATTCTATCAATTTTTTATCATTACTATCCGGGTGCTTTTTTCTAAAAGCAAGAGACCATACGGAAGTATCCACTAATACAAACTTCATCGTGACCGCATCTTTTTATAATTGTAAGAAGGATGATATTCAATTTTTCCGAAAAGCTGTATGAGTTCTTCGGATTTTCGCCGTTCAATAAACTCTTCAAGCGCCGTATTTACCGTCTCTTTTTTTGTGCCGTATCCTCCGATTTTATAAGCGGTATTAAGCAATTCTTCATTTATTGCAAGATTTGTTGCCATAGATTTAACCTCCGCATTTATTTTACACAGATTATTGTGTAAAAGCAAGGCGCCATTATTCTATAAAGTGATCAAGTTTTCATACAAGAATATCTACTCTACATAACTCGTATAATCTGTTTTTTAGCGTCAACCATTGCTTCAACGCCGAGCGGAATAATACACCGTGGTGTTGCGTGGCCGATATTAACGTTGTACACAATCGGCAAATCCGGTTTGTTGATTTCGCTGATTAAAAGGCGTTTGTAGTCTTCATAATATACTTCGTCCATAGGCTTGCCGACAAGGATACCGTTTATAACTTCAAAAATGCCGGTTGACTTTAACGCTTGCAGCATCTTTTGATATAGCTCTGGTTTTGTACGTTCTTCGCTCGATTCCAAAAGCAGTATTTTACCACGCCAATCATCAATGCTCGGGAAAAGATGATACCGGCGGCACAAAGCAGGGCTGTCATTATGGCGGGTATTGTCAAACATATCATACATCGTTTCAATGCAGCCTCCGAGAATAGCGCCGGAGAATACGGAATTCCCTTGTAACAATTCAAATCCATTGTTCCGGTGCCGCACTCTTTTTACACCGATCTGTGATTCATCAAATGCCGTACGCTCACTATACCACATATCGCTCGGGCGGATTTCTTTTATTGCGCCGGTTGTAATCAATTCTTCAAAATACTTTTTTGAATACGGTAGCATTTCATCTTCAAGTTCGCAGATATCCGCCACAAACGACTGACCGTAAAAAGTGTTCACGCCTACGTTATGCAGCATAAAATGATTCATCGTTGTATCGGAGAATCCGAGAAAAATCTTTTTGCTATGCTGTACCGCCTTCCGTAATTCACCGTGTTCAAATAAATACGGCAGCAGCTTGTATGTGTCGTCCCCGCCGATTGCGCACAGGATCATATCGATAGACGGATCGGAAAAAGCATCCAATAAATCCTGCGCACGGGCTTCGGGATGACTTTGAAGAAAATCAATTCCTTTACAGGCATTCGCAGTAGTAACAACTTCTATCCCATACGCACGTAAACGCCTAAAGCCCAATTCTTCCTCGTGCTTAATAAACGGCTCGCCGAGCAAGCCCCGTGAAAGGCTGATAATCGCTATCTTTTTTACCGTCATAGTTTTTCTCCTCACTAGCTTCTTACCATATTTTCAGAAGACTTCTATTTCTCCAGTATATTCATTCGCTTTTTGTACCAATGAACCTTTTGCACCCATAGTAAAAGCAATATTACTGCTTCGAATTGCCAATAGTTTATCTCCGGTCTTTATATCCAACATCTGCATTAAAGATTCTGAAAGACGAACTCCATCATCTTTCAAGGTAAGCCAGCCGTATTTTCTTCCCTTATATGAAATTAACTCACCCTCTTTGAGTGTCCTATCCGCCAAACGAGGGTTTTCTTTTAGGATGTGATTGAGTTTTGATAGGGAAAGCAGGGGTTCGCTCATCACACAAAATCCGCCCGTCTGCTTACTGCCGGAAACGATGTAAATATATTGCTCTTGGTGTAATTTATATTCTTCCACTGCCGGTAGCGGAAAGATGAGCGCTCCATCTTCCCGTATCTCAGACCAGCCGAAAATATATTTTCCGCCTTTACTCATCTGCGGCATATTTAATCTCCTCCAATGCTTTCTTTGTTATGCGGATTGCGCCGCTGCTGTGAATACGGACAACGGGATGCGGATCATGTTGTGCAAACCATTCCAGTTTTTCCAAGTACGGTTCTACAGAATGCGGCAGCCGCTTTCCCATTACCCGAAACATTTCAGGCACCTCAATTCGTACGCGCTCTCCCTTATCCGATATCAACTCATAGAACAAATCCAATGTGTCGCAAAAAAGTTCCGGTGCGCCTGTTGCAATATTTTCACAAGCCCATACAAACGCAAGCCGTACCGCTTCTGCTGTGTCGGAGCGCATATTCATCATTGTGTCAAAATAAGGGAGAATCAAATCCTTGTTTGCCCTGCCTATTCGCCCCAATGCGTTTACCGAGCGCTCCCGTAACTTCGGATTACCGTCTTTTAAATAGCCAGCAATTTGTTCCTTAAAATGCGGCAACTGAACAAAGTATGAACTTTGGAAGTTGCTGCATTACGTCGTTTCGGAATGCAATGAGAAACGGCGTACAATCAGCGACGTTTGCGATCAGCAAACTCGCCGTGTTTTTCAGCTGCGCTATCTTAGCGGCTGAAAATAAACCTTCGATATAAGGCTGCACCGATAACGGATATTGTAATCCCATTTCACCGAGAAGCCACAACGCTTTTGCTTTTACATCCGCTGAATACTGTTCGCTGAGTTTTTGTGCGACATCATCAATAGCCGTGTTCCAATGCACCTTGTCTTTTGTGATTACGCTTAATTCTTTCAGTATCTCTTTGTCTGTCATTATACCTAGTCACATAAAATTTTCTATCTTTTTGGTTTATATCG
>NZ_CALHGC010000352.1 GCF_938029485.1 uncultured Treponema sp.
TTTATTCGGTTATTTACTATTTTATATTAATTTATATTTCAATTGGAATTTTGGGAATTAATACGACTTCAATTACAACATTTTTAGGAGCGGCAGGGATTGTATTTGGGATAGCTTTTAAAGAAACGCTTGGGAATTTTTGCGGCGGAATTATTATACTTACGTTTAAGCCGTTTCGTGTGGGAGATACGATTGAATACAATAATTACATCGGAACGGTAAAAAGAATTGAATTATTTTACACAAAGATTATAAATCCACAAAATGAGCTTGTAATTATTCCAAATGGAATTATAACTAATACAGAAATTAGAAACATAAGGGAAGATGGAGAAAGACGGCTAGATTTAACCGTAGGAGTATCTTACGACAGTGATATTCAAAAGGTTAAAGAGGTCATTAATAAGATTATTAAAGAAGAAAAAATTGATGCGCTGTACACAACGGTGCGTGTGAATCGTTATGGAACGCTTATTTTTGCAGGGAAGCAGCTCACTACTCAAATTGCAGGCTGTAAATTCGATGAAGAAGAAGCATTGCGAAACAGTTTTGCGTTTAAAGAAGGCGGATGGGAGAATGTAAACATAGAAAACGCTCTTTTTATCCCCCAAAAAACTGCTGAAGCACTGAACGTTGCCTTAAACGATATAATTCTCTATGAGACGACCACATTAAGCGGGCAAGCAACGGTTGCAGAATTTCAAATAGCGGGCATTTATCAAGATCAAAGTCAGTTTGATCAAATGCAGTTTTATGCGAACTTCGATTATCTCAATAAAATTGCCGAGGTACCCGCGGGGTATGCTGTCCAGATGGGGATTTTCTTAAAAGATGAAAATCAGCAGGATGCCGTTGCGTCCATTTTTGAAAACCGGCTTGCCGAATACGGTCCCGTTACCAGCCGTGAACTGGCGGCACAGTTCAATCCAACCTCTCCCGGGCAGGAACTGCTGCGGCAGTTGAATGAGGGAAAATGGGACGGAACAAAATACGCCGTTATGACCTTCTACGATTTTGCGCCGCAGATGGTAACGCTCTCGCAGACAATACAGTGGATTAGCCTCGGGGTGCTGCTGGTATTGCTGCTTGTTACGATGATCGGTATTTCCAATACGTTCAGGATGGTTGTGCACGAGCGGAAAGGTGAAATCGGTACGATGCGTTCTTGCGGCGTCAGCAGGGGGAAGGTGAGCCTCTTATTCCTTTCGGAGGCAGGCTTTCTTTCGGTTGTCGGTGCTGCAGGCGGATTTGTGCTTGCGCTGCTTATTATGCAGATTATCAGCTTTATCCCCATATCGATTGAATCGGAATTCAGTATGTTTACCACAAACGGGCATTTCTTGTGGATACTGTCGCCGACCGTTATCTGCTTGAAATTCCTGCTGACGGCTTTCTTGGCAATCCTTGCAGCACTCAGCCCTGCAATCCGCGCCGCGAATATGATCCCGGCAGAAGCGCTGCGGTCGAGCAAGTAAGTTGTTAGCGATTATTTATGTGGCATTTATCAGTTTAGGTCTGCCGGATGCGCTTTTAGGCGCCGCGTGGCCGTCGATGTACCGTGACTTTTCCGTTCCGGTTTCTTATTCCGGTATTATTTTTATGATTATTGCCGGAGGGACGATTGTCTCCAGTTTGCAAAGCGACCGGCTGACGAAAAGATTGGGCGCCGGAGCCGTTACCGCTATCAGTGTTCTGACAACGGCACTTGCGTTGTTCGGCTTTTCCATAAGCCATTCGTACATTGCACTGTGCCTCTGGGCAATTCCGTACGGACTCGGCGCCGGAAGTGTGGATGCCGCTTTGAATAACTACGTAGCAATTCATTATGCAAGCAGACACATGAGCTGGCTGCATTGTATGTGGGGAATCGGCGCTTCGCTGGGGCCGTACATAATGGGATACGCCTTAACCGGCGGGCTTAGCTGGAATAGCGGATATCGGTACATCGCTGTTTTGCAAATCGGCTTAACGGCAGTGCTGTTTTTCAGTTTACCGCTGTGGCGCGGGCAGGCAAAGACTGCACGTAAAACGGGAGTTGTAGATACAAAAGCCAAGCCGCTTCCGCTGAGGCACGTGGTTTCCATACCGGGCGCAAAAGAAATTATGATTACCTTTTTCTGCTACTGCGCCGTGGAGCAGACGGCTAATTTATGGGCGAGCAGCTATCTTGTTCTGCATCAAGAGGTGTCGGCAGAGACTGCCGCCGGTTTCGCAAGTTTGTTTTTTGTCGGCATCACTGTAGGCAGGTTTTTGAGCGGTTTTTTAACGCTGTTGTTGAACGATACGCAGATGATCCGGTTGGGACAAGGATTGATTGCAGTCGGTATTATCACTCTTTTGCTGCCGTTCGGAACGATCACTTCCTTGGCCGGCCTACTGCTCATCGGATTAGGATGCGCACCGGTGTATCCTTCGATTATCCATGCGACGCCTGCAAACTTTGGAGAAGATAAGTCACAGGCGATGATCGGGGTTCAGATGGCCTCCGCTTATGCCGGTACCTGTCTTATGCCGCCGGTGTTCGGACTTGTTGCAAATCATCTCGGCATATCACTGCTGCCGTTTTATTTGATGGTTATCTTGATAGTAATGGTGTTTATGCACGAAAGGATGTTCTTTAAAATTCAACAGCCGAACAAAATATGAATTTTTGAGGCTGTTGAATTCGTGCGCAAAAAGCGCACATACAATACGCGATGTTTGCGAAACCAAACTCGACGGTTAACATAGCGTAAAATAATGAAACTCGAAATTGCGATTTTTATATATTTTTATATAATTGAGGAGAATATGATGAACTACAAAACGATGATAAAAAAACATGCCGCAGTGTTTTTTGCGGCTGTCTTATGCACACTGCCGCTCTCGCTCTCGGCGCAAATACCAAGCACGGAAGAGATGTACGGTATTTTGGAAAAGCAGTACTCAGCGGGTAACTTTGATAAAGATATAACCTGTACGCTTTCGCTCATTATCGAAAAACCGAATGAGCCGAAATCTGCGCATCAGTTTAAATTGTTCCGGCGTGATACAAAAGATCAAACCACGCTTGTACAGCTTGCGCCTGAAGCGGATAAGGGAACCGGCTACATGCAGGAAAAAAATAACCTCTGGGTGTATGATCCTACCTCACATCAATTTACTCACTCGTCGCTTAAGCGTGCAATTGGAGATTCCGACGCAAGCGTTTCGGATGTAAAGAAGCGGTCGGAGTTTAGACGGACGTATGAAATTATGGATATAGGAGAAGCGAAGCTCGGCAAGTTTGAGGTCTATACGGTAATGCTGAAAGCGCTGCTTTCCGATGCACGGTATGCGCAGGAAAAATACTACGTGCGTAAAAACGATCCGCTTATCTTAAAAATCGAAAGCTACGGTTCAAGCGGACGCCTCATGCGCACGACGCTGATTCCGAAATACGTCAAAATCGGCAATTACAACTGGGCTGCTCAATCCATCTATATTAACGAAATCAATAAGGGCGAAAAGACCACACAAATACTTTCCGATTTTGACACCTCCGCAATTCCTGATGTGGTGTTTACGAAGGCCTATCTTGAAAAAATCAATTAACTTTTGCAAATATACGGCACATCTGCGTTGTCGCTACGCCGAAATAAATGCTCAACGTATCACAGATACGTCTCCGCTTTATTTCGGCTAGGCTCCTAGCATCTGTACCGTCTATTTTCAAAAGGCTTACGGAAAGGTTCTTTCCCTCTGTATTTACCTTTGCAAATATGCAGCGCATCTACGCCGAAGGCTCTGATACTTTGTTCAGTGTTCAACTTTAAAGAACTTTCTCCAACGTCAGTAATTTTATCTTTTTATCGAGACCGCCTGCATAGCCGGTTAAATTGCCGTTCGCTCCGATAACGCGATGGCAAGGGACTATGATCGAAATTCCATTATGACCGACTGCGCCGCCGACCGCCTGTGCGGACATACGAGGGAGACCTCGCCGGCGGGCAATCTGCTTGGCTATTTCACCATAAGTGGTTGTATGCCCGTACGGGATGGTACACAGTATATTCCATACCTCATTTTGAAATGCTGTCCCGTTAAAATGGAACGGTACGGTAAAATCAGGTTCTCTGCCGGAAAAATAGACATCAAGCCATCGCTTTGTTTGCTGTAAAAACGGCGTTTCTTTTTCTTCATGCTGTTCTTCAAGATACTGAGCAAAAAACTTTTCGCCGTTGAACCACACTCCGGTCAGTCCTGCGCCGTCTGCCGCCAGCAAGATTTTCCCCAGCGGAGAATCATACCATTGAGTATATGTCATCTTTATCCTTAGGTCATCACATTTCAAAACAGGTTTAATCTACGTCAAATATACCGTATCCGTGTAGATCTTTTAAAACTCGTACGCGGCGGTGAATCTGATAAAACTGTTACGGGCAAATTGCCCTAAGCTTCCTGTTCCTTTACCGCCGAAGATACCGACATTGCAGTCGAGCAGCAACGTCGCAAACTGCCAATGAATACCGGGCATAATGCAAAAGTCGGCGTCTTCAATCCCGACAATAGTGCCGAGCTTCCATTCAAAAGAATTGCGCAAGAGGGTTTGCGATACGGAAAATGCCAGCTTTGTATCGGTTGCTTTTTTACCGGCTTCAACATCGTAGCTTTGCGTACCGATGCTATTGTGATGCAGCCTGATATTTTCCGCTACGTTTACACTGAGCGTAAAGCCGAGCGGCGCGGAATAGACTGCACCGGCATTCCATGCAAGCGAGGGGTTGTATACGGCAGGGTTGTTGCCTGATAAGTCCGAAGTGATATTTGCTGCAAGTTCCGCGCTCAGCGATACGGGGCCAATGCCGACACCGTAGTCGATACCGATGTGGTGATAGGGATTATAGAGGCCGGTAAAGATTGCAGGGGAAAGGGTTTTAAACGCAAGATCCGGCAGCCGCCCGTAAAAATACTGCACGCCTAAGTCATGCTTACCGCCTACGGCAGCCGTAAGCCGTCCGCCGCCCTGAGAATATGCGAGGGTATCGGTAACGGGCGAATTGAACGATACCGCACCGGCTGAATTGCCCCATATCCGGTCAAACTGCTGCGAATACCAGCGGTCGGTTTTTCCGGTAACAATGCGATTCCCTTCAAATACCGGCAAATATACGCCCTCCAGTTTGAGGTCGTGTGGAAGGTACACGGCAGCGGATATAAGCGGGCGGGCAATCTTCATTTCCTGCGGGGCATACATCAGCGTAAGATCCGTCATATCGCGGGGATTGACGATATCGAGAACGCTTAAACTTTCCGCCCGCCCCCAGTTCATCTTTTGAACGCCGCCGGTAATAACTACCGAACTAAAGAGTATTTTAAGATATGCTTCGTCAATCCACGGAGCAATCTGGGACTGTTCGGGAAAAACGGCTTGCGTCTTACCAAGCAGCGGCGCAAGTATTGTGCCGTTCAGCTTAACACCGAAATACGCTTCCGTCATCGGCGCCGTTGCATGAATGTGCAGCTTCCCTTCTACCAGCGAGCCGGGCTGCACATCCTTAAAAGTTTTAAAGTCGTTAAAATAAAAAGAGCCGCCGAGGGAAAGTTTTCCGCCTATATCAACCGAAAAAGCACTGCCCGATTCCGCCTCGCTGTCAAAGCCGAAATCATCGGCTGCCTCTTCCGCATTCAACGCCGCCGCACAGCACAGACAAAATAAAAATATA
>NZ_CALHGC010000353.1 GCF_938029485.1 uncultured Treponema sp.
GAACATCGCATTTCAAGGTAACCTGTTCAGAAACGGAAGTTTCCGAACAGGTTTAATAAACACTTTTGAAAAATTGCACCGCTCCCGATTTTACAGGTACTTGATGCACTGCAAACACATTAAGCCATACATTACCAAAACGCGGATTGGAAAAAAATAACTGTGATGCGGCAGTAGAATTTCTTACCATCATAACGAATATGCTAACGGGAAATAGGCGATGCGGAGAGTTCGATTTTGTGGCCATTTTGCATCGCGTGCTATATATATGGGGTGGAGGTTAGATCATGAAACTTAAACGATTGTTATTTCCGTTCTTTGCTTGTATTGCCGTAGGTGTTTTCTTTCTGCAATGTACGCGGTGTACTCCTCTTATTACGGATACGCAGTTCAAGGAGTCTGTTACGCTTGTTACATATAACACGCAGACATTCTTTGATGCCGTAGAGGACGGTACCGAGTTTAAAGAATACAAAGGGAGTAAATCCCGATGGACGGATCAGAAGTATCGGGCGCGTCTCGGACGGCTTAAAGACACGATATTCGCAGCGGGAGAAAAGCTGACCGGAAAAAAAGACCGGCTGCCCGATATCGTGGTCTTACAAGAGGTTGAAAATGACCGTGTAATTGAAGACTTCTGTAAACAACTACCGAGCGGAGAAAATTATCCTTATGCAGTGTGTCCGCCGCGTTCGGAGAAAGGCGCCTTTACTACCGTAATTCTCAGTAAGTATCCTATTGAACAATATTTTGTACACCGTCTTTATACAGGGCAAAAAGGATCACTGCGTCCTCTTACGGAGGCGGTATTGAATACGGGGGATAAAGACAATCCTCAATTATTAACCGTCTTTGCAGCACATTGGAAGTCAAAAACCGGCAGTTCCGACAGTGCGTCGATCCGCGCTTTGCAGGAGACGCAGTTGATACAAAAAATTCAAGAGCACAGAGAAAAAAATCCGCATATCCCTTTTATTGTATGCGGAGACTTTAATCAGACTCTTGAAGAATTTAATCAGCTGAATAATTTTCCGGTGTGTTGGGATATGGAAGGGTATAGAGCCGAGTGCGAAGAAGGCACGCAGCCGGACGGCAGTTATTACTTTAAGAATTCGTGGGAGAAAATCGACCATATTTTCTACGAGAGCGATACGGACGGCTCCGGCGCTTCGGAAACTTCTTATGCAGGAACCGCTTATATCGAACCGCTGTTGTTTTTTGTACTGTATGAACCGCCGCTCGTTGCGGACGGTAAACCGGTCAGGTACAATGTACTGACCGGCGAAGGATATTCGGACCATTTACCGCTTGGGTTCCGGTTTGAGATACACGATTAGAAAAGGATTTTTTATCCGCGGCGCAGGGAATGCAGCAGTTTCTGCTTCATTGCAAAGAGCGTCTTTGTAAGCGACACCTTGTAGATGTGCGGGTTAAGTAGGCGGCGGGAAGTCGGGTGTAAACATTCCAGCTGTCGGCTTGCCCGCTGATGCATCTCTTGAAGCGTTTCCTTTTTACCGGTGTATATGCCGTCGGTAATTTTAAGGTGGAGCAATTCCTCCGCCTTTACCGCTTTAAACGAAAAACTTTGGTAATCATTTAACGGGTGATAGTAGGTGTTCATTGCTTCGGCATTGAATGTTTCATCATATAAACCGATAATGTCGGCCTTAAAAAAACCGTCGCTGTCGTAGAGCCGCCACACCTGTTTAATGCCAGGATTGGTAATCTTGGCGGGGTTATCCGATAACTTCATCACCGGGAGCCATGTTCCGTCGGCGGATTGGCGTGCGGCGAGTTTATAGACGCCGGTAAATGAAGATTCCTGGCCGCCGGTTACCATATGAGTCCCGACACCCCACGAGTCAATCGGGGCTTTGTTTAAAATGAGTGATTCGATGATTTCTTCGGTTAGTTCGTTGGAAATGGATATTTTCGCATCGGGTAAACCGGCGGCATCGAGCCGTTTCCGTACTTCGGTACTGAGATACTGCATATCGCCCGAATCGAGCCTGACGCCGAAATTTTTTCCTTGCGCTTGCAGCTTTTTCCCTACTTTTATCGCCGCCTCGATGCCGGAGCCGAGCGTATTATAGGTGTCGATGAGGAACACCGATTTATCGGGATAGATGGCGGCATATTGTTCAAACGCTTCTTCTTCGCTGGGGAAGGACATCACCCATGCGTGAGCCATAGTCCCCATCACCGGCACGCCGTAGAGCTTACCGCCGAGCGTATTACTGGTGCCGGCAGCTCCGCCGATAATAGCGGCACGGGTAGCGCTCATCGCGCCGTCAGGGCCTTGGGCACGCCTCAAGCCGAATTCCATAATGGAAGATTTCCCCGATGCAAGCCAGATTCGGGCGGTCTTGGTCGCAATCAGGCTTTGGAAGTTGACGGTGTTGAGGATAAGTCCTTCGAGGAGTAAGGCTTCGATAATCGGCGCTTCGATGCGCAGTACCGGCTCGCTGGGAAATATAAGGCTTCCTTCATCCATCGCCCATACCGAACCTGAAAAGCGAAAATCCTTGAGATAGCTGAGAAAGTCATCGTCAAAAAGATGTAAGGTCGCAAGGTAGGCTATATCGGACTCCTCAAAATGAAAAGCTTGAATCGCTTCGAGCAGCGGCTCAAGTCCTGCAAGAACCGCGTAGCCTCCTCTAAACGGATTACGTCTAAAGAACATATCAAAGACGCACGGCCGATTGTTTTGGCGTTTAAAATAACCTTGAGCCATTGTCAGCTCATAAAGATCCGAAAAAAGTGCATTGGTAATCATCGTTACTCCTTTTTTTGCCGGATGGAAGAACCCATTCCGGTTTTTATCACTTCAATCTTTTGCGGGATGCGGCTTTGCAGTTCGCCGACATGCGAGATGATGCCGACCATCCGGTTCCCGCGTATTTCGTCTAAGATGCCGACGGCATTTTCAAGGGCTTTTTCGTCGAGCGAGCCGAATCCTTCATCGATAAACATCGAATCTATCCTGATACCGCCTGCCCGTGCCTGAATGGAATCGGCAAGGCCGAGCGCAAGGCTGATTGAAGCCATAAAGGTTTCTCCGCCGGAGAGGGTGGCGGAGGGGCGACATTTACCGGTGTAGGCGTCGGCAATTTCCAAGTCGAGGCCGCGGTATGCGTTTCCCGTGCCGTGGTCTTCGCTGACGGCCAGCCGGTAACGTCCTTCGCTCATCCGCTCCAGCCGTTTATTTGCAAACACGGTTACTTCGTGTAAAAAGGCGGAAAGAATCCACGTGTCGAATTGGAGCTTCCGCGGATTGCTGCCGCATAGGTCTTTTGCAAGGGCTACCCAGTTTTGAGCCTCCGCCGTTTTGACTGCGAGGGCTTTGGTTAATTCCGTATGCTGGGCGTGCAGCTCTTCCAGCTTTGCCTTTTCCGTATTGAGGACTTCGAGCCGCGCCTGTATTTCGTCATACCGTTGGCGCAGGGCTTCGACGGCGGTTTCCAACTCATCGAGGTCGCGCGGCTCCGTCGCGGTAACGTCTTTTTCCAATCCGGCTGCCGCCTGCTTGTACGCCGCGTACTGCTCATAAAAGGTATCGATTTCGGTTTTCCACTGCGCAACTTCCGGTTCGCTGCACACGGCTTGTTGCAGATCCTCCAAATCGGCAAAACCTTCCTTTATATACGCGGCTTCGAGTTGTGCCGTTTTTTCGCTGCGCTGCTGTGCGCGTTCCTGTCCGTGCGTTTCCGCTGCGGAAAGTTCTCCGCGGATCCGTTCAAGGTTTTGCGTTGCTTCTGAAATATCGGTTTGATAGGCGTTGATGGTCAGTTTGAGTTCCTGCAGCATCGCTTCGCATTGTTCCAGTGCGGTTTCGGCATCGGGGACATCGTATTGCGTCCGTGCAGTTTCGCCGGCAGATGCATCGGATACTTCGGTTTTACCGGCGGCTTTCGTATCCGAAGCTGCCGTATCCGTTTCCGTATCTACGCTCAACCGGACGGTGCGTATATCTTCCGGCAGCTGCGAAAAGGCTTGGTCAAACTGGCGGCGTTTTTCCTGCAGCGCGGCGGAAACCCCGCTTAACTGCTGTTCCGCGCTGTGCTGCCGCTGGGCATAGTCTTGCCGTTCTTGCTGCAGATTGCGGGCTTCCGCTTCCAGTGTTTTGTGTTCCGCAAAGGCTTTGCGGGAAGCGTTATACGCCTGCAGCGTCTCGTTTATCCGCTGCGCGGTTTCTTTAATGCGGCTTTCCGCCGCATCCTTTCCGTCCGGAAAGGCATCCGCGCTGCATTCTTTATACCGCAGCCGTAATTCTTCCGCAGCTGCCGCGCGTTCGTCTATTTGCTTTTGATAGTTTGTATAGGAAGCTTCCGCACCGGCGAGCGCCGCCTGCGCTTTTTCTTTTTCGTGCTGCAGCTTGGCTGTGCTCCGTTTTGCCGCTTCTATCCGCTCGTCAAAGCTGAACGCGCTTTGTGCGATGTCCTGCGCCGGTGCGGGGTGGTGTACCGAACCGCAGACGGGGCAGGGGGTTCCTTCTTC
>NZ_CALHGC010000354.1 GCF_938029485.1 uncultured Treponema sp.
TCTCACAGTCTCAATTTTTCCGCGATTTTTATCTACTCTACCTGATGCGTTTACCCGCCTGTTGAAAAAATATGCGAAATTTTAAGCAAAAATTTCGCATGGAAGGAAGGCAACCGCTAAAATATTTTTAATGCGGTTGCCCTGCATTATGCGCCCTTTCGATTCATGCTATCGGGGTGTTCGCCGTATGGTGCATTTGCCAACAGGAGCTTGAGGCGGTTGAGCTGGTTTACCTCGCTTGCTCCGGGGTCAAAGTCGATGGCGGATATTTGCGCATCAGGGTATCGGCGGCGCAGTTCCTTAATCATCCCCTTGCCGGTAACGTGATTGGGGAGGCAGGCAAACGGCTGTAAACAGGCGATGCTGACGACTCCCGATTTAATAAGTTCAACCATTTCGGCGGTTAGGAACCAACCCTCGCCGGCAACGTTACCTAAGTCCAAAACCCCGTGAACGCCTTTTGCAAGATTGTATATTGATTCGGGAGCGGTAAAACGGCGGCTTTTGTTTAACGCTTTTTTCATCTCGCTGCGGTACCGTTCGATATACCGGATCGCGATGTGATATTTCAACCGGTTAAGAGCGCTCGATTCCAGCGATGTTTCATAATAGATACCGTCGAATAATGAATAGAAGAAGAAGTCCATCAAATCGGGCATAACGCATTCGGCGCCTTCCCGTTCAATGGTACCGACAATATCGTTGTTGGCGGTCGGATGGAATTTTACCAAAATTTCACCGACTACGCCGATGCGGGGTTTTTCCATCGGTATGAGTGGCAGCGTATCAAAATCATGGACAATATCGCGTACTATGTTACGATAACTCCGCACACTCATGTTTTTTAACTCGGTTTTTATCCGATCGGCATAACGGCGGTAGAGTGCATTTGCCGCACCTTTTTCCTGTTCGTAGGGGCGGGTGCGGTACAGTACGCGCATCAGCAAATCGCCGAGGCAGAGCGCCTTTAGTGCGCGGTCTGCTAAACCGAACGTCGGCTTAAAGCCTGAGTTTTTTTCAATCTGCTGTGCGCTTAACCCGATTACGGGGATATACCCCAAGCCCGCATCTTCCAATGCCCGCCTGATAAACCCGATATAGTTTGTTGCACGGCACCCGCCCCCCGTCTGCGTGATGATGAGCGCCGTCGCATTGAGGTCGTATTTACCCGACTGCAGCGCTGCAATCATCTGTCCCGCAACGATAATGGCCGGATAGCAGGCATCGTTGTTTACATACCGTAATCCGCAGTCGATCGCCTGAGGATCGGTATCGGGCAATATGACGAGATTAAAGCCTGAGTGCCGGAAGGCTGCTTCCAATAGGTCAAAATGGATGGGGGCCATCTGCGGCGCGAGAACGGTATACCGCTTGCTCATCTCTTCGGTGAATTCTACGCGCTTAAAGCCGCGGTATCCCTGCGCCTTGACGGGCGCTCCTTTGCTGCGCTCGCGGATAGCGGCGAGTAAGCTGCGGATACGGATGCGCACGGCGCCGAGGTTGGAACCTTCGTCGATTTTGATTAGGGTATACATTTTCCCATGCGCTTCGGTAATTTCCTGCACTTGGTCGGCGGTAACCGCATCCAACCCGCAGCCGAAGCTGGTGAGCTGAATGAGCGCGAGGTTATCCTGCCGTGCGGCAAACTCTGCAGCGCGGTACAGCCGGTTATGGTATACCCACTGGTCGACAACCCGAAGCGGGCGGGGAAGTTTACCCAAATGGGCAACGGAATCCTCGGTTAATACGGCAAGTCCCAAACCCGTCAGCAATTCGGGAATTCCGTGATTGATTTCGGGATCAAGATGATACGGCCGCCCTGCAAGCACAACACCGATAAGTCCCTGTTCTTTCATACGCCGAAACGCTGCCTCTCCTTGGAATTGGGTCTCTTTTTTTACCGCTTCCGCTTCTTCTTTTGCTTTCCGCACGGCGGCGCGGATTTCGGCAAGCGGTATGTTCCAGTATTTATTGAGTTCTTCATGGAGCCGCTCGCCGAGCCGCTTTTCGTTATAGAGCGGCAAAAAGGGGTTTAGGAACCGGATATGTTCGTCCTGCCTTAACGCATCGATGTTGTTTTTAAGCACTTCGGGATAACTCGTTACGACGGGACAGTTAAAGTGATTGTTCGACTTAGGGTCTTCTTTTGTTTCATACGGAATACAGGGGTAGAAAATCGTCGTAACGCCCGCTTTTAAAAGCGCTTCGATATGTCCGTGAGAAATTTTTCCGGGATAACATACCGATTCCGACGGGATAGATTCCAAGCCCAGCTCATAGAGTTTACGGGAAGAGCGGGGCGATAATTTTACCGAAAATTTCAGTTCGGTTAAAAGTGTGAACCAGAACGGATAGTTTTCGTAGAGGTTGAGTACACGCGGAATGCCGATAACGCCTCGCGCGGCTTTTGCTTCCGGTAGCGGCTTATACGAGAACATCCGTTTATACTTCCAATCGAAGAGATTCGGCAGATCGCTCCCCTGCTTTTTGGTGCCGACCTGTCTTTTTGTATCTGCCTGTTTCTTTTTACCGTTCTGTTCCGTGCTGCCGACCTCTACCGGCGAGTCTTTTGACTGCGCATTCGCGGTTTCCGCTATCTCGGCGCCGCGCTCACAGCGGTTCCCCGTAATAAAGATACGGGTACCTGCTGCGGGCGTATTGAACCGGTTGACGGTTAAAAGGCAGTTGTTGGCGCATTTACCGCAGCGGGAAAGGTCAAGCTTGACGGTTAATGCATCAAGTCCCGCTGCCGGTAAAATATTCGATCGGACGTGTGCGTCTGCCCCTTGCTCTTTCCATTGATCGCGGGCGAGGAGCGCAGCGCCGAATGCTCCCATCAAGCCGCTGATATCGGGGCGCACCGCTTCTCTTCCCGTAATCAATTCGAAGGCGCGCAGCACCGCATCATTGTGAAAGGTTCCTCCCTGCACGATGACCTTTTCGCCGATAGCGGCGGTATTTCTCAGTTTGATTACCTTAAAAAGGGCGTTTTTAATCACCGAATATGAAAGTCCCGCCGAAATATCGCCGACGGACGCGCCTTCTTTTTGCGCCTGTTTAACGCGGCTGTTCATAAAGACCGTACAGCGGCTTCCGAGGTCGATGGGCTTTGGCGCAAGGAGCGCTTGGGCGGAAAAGTCCGTAACCGGCATACCGAGCGAACGGGCAAAGTTATCCAAAAAGCTGCCGCAGCCGGAAGAACAGGCCTCGTTTAATTGAATGGAGCTGATGCAGTTGTTTTTCATGCGGATGCACTTCATATCCTGCCCGCCGATATCAAGCAAAAACTCAACACCGGGAAGAAAGAAATCGGCTGCGCGGTGGTGCGCGATGGTTTCAACTTCTCCGGTATCGACGCCGAAAGCCGCTTGGAAAAGCCCCTCGCCGTAACCGGTAGATAAAGAGCGGGCGATATGCGCTCCGCTCGGAATTTGCTTATAGAGGGATTGCAGCATGGTTACTGCAAGGTTGACAGGGTTTCCCGCATTCGATTCGTAAAACTGCCAGAGGATTCTTCCCTCGCGGTCGATAAGCACGGCCTTCGTTGTGGTGGAACCGGCATCCATACCGAGGAACACAGGGCCTGACGCTTCCTCAAGGGAAGCTGTCTCAGCCCGTTCCCGTCCATGCCGTTCACGGAAAGCCGCAAGCGCCGCATCGTTTTCAAAGAGGGGCGCGAGGCGCTGGACTTCCTGCATTTCCGCATCGGCGAGGGAGCCGAGCTTATTCCGCAGTATTTCCACGCTCAAGGCAGCGGGGTTGGTAAATACTGTTGTGTTTGTTATTTCCGGCGTTGCAGTCGGCTGAGCACGGAACCCCGTGCGTAATAGCTGTGTTTGCATAGGCGCCGTGCAGGATATCGCCGCCGATTCTGCGCCGTTGTTGACAGCTCTGTGGGATGATGCCCTCAGCGATTGATTGGAACCTGCACTAAGCGCTGCGCCGAGTGCAACAAAGAGTTCCGATTTTTCCGGCACGATGATTTCGTCATCCGTAAGGTGCAACGTTTCGATAAACCGCTGCCGTAATTGGCCGAGAAAGTGTAACGGCCCGCCTAAAAAGGCGCAGCGCCCCCGGATGGGTTTTCCGCACGCAAGGCCGGAGATCGTCTGGCTGACAACTGCTTGAAAGATACTCGCGGCAATATCTTCCCGCCTCGCTCCTTCGTTGATGAGGGGTTGTACGTCGGTTTTAGCAAAGACCCCGCAGCGGGCGGCGATGGGATAAATCGTTGTCGCGTTTTTGGCAAGTTCATTTAACCCCGTTGCATCGGTTTCGAGGAGCGCCGCCATTTGGTCGATAAAAGCGCCCGTACCGCCTGCACAGGTACCGTTCATACGCTGTTCAACCGAATGGCCGAAGTAGGTGATCTTAGCATCTTCGCCGCCCAACTCGATAGCAACATCGGTTTGCGGAATCTTTGCCTGTACGGCGACAGCTGCGGCGACAACCTCCTGCACAAAGGGCACGGAGAGCCACTTTGAAACAGCCAATCC
>NZ_CALHGC010000355.1 GCF_938029485.1 uncultured Treponema sp.
ATTAATTGATAATTGGCAATTCATAATTATGAACTACCCATTCTCAATTATGAATTATGAATTCATAATTGAGAATAGAAGTCCTTTATTCCACTTGATAATCAACACATACAACAAAATTCATAATTTTAAATTCTTAATTATGAATTATATGGAGGTACACGATGAAAAAACGTTTTTCTCTTCGTTATAAGCTTATGATTATTTTCGGTGCATTAATTGCAGCGGCTTCTTTGCTTGAAATCATACTTGCCGTATACACTGCTCGCGTGGCAGTAACCAAAAATATCGAAGATCACCTTATCGATAAAGCGGCCGATACGGCAAGTATTATCGACAGGCAAGTTGCCGGTTTTTGGCAATTATTTGAAGGCCTTGCCCGTATGCCGATATTGAGGGATCCGGCCATTTCATACCGCGAGAAGACCCTGTTTTTGGCAAAGGAAGCCGCATTTAACGACGAAATTCACCACATGAATGTGTGCGATATGGAAGGGCGGCGTCATACGGATACGGGAAAAATCATCGATGTTTCCGACAGAGCCTATTTTCAACTTGCCGCGCAAGGCAAACACTTCGTCGAAGAGCCGGTTGTATCTCGGTTGGATGAAGAACTGGTATTTGTATTTACGGTTCCCATCTATGACGATAACCGTACGGTAATCGGTGTTCTTCTCGCAACGGTAAAGGCTGATGTACTGTCAAACCAAATAAATGATATTACCATCGGTAAAAATGGTTATTGCTACCTACTGGGTAACACCGGAAGCATTATTGCACATCCGGATTTCAAGCTTGTAGAAGAGATGACCAATCATTGCGAACAATCAAAGTCCGACAATACTCTGCAATCAACCGCTGCGTTTGAAAAAATGGCGCTGAAAAGCAACCAGTCTTCCGTCGGCTTCTATGAATTTAGAGGAGTGAATAAAATAGGCTCTTATGCCGTAATGAAGACAACCGGTTGGACTGTTATTATTTCGGCGCCGGTTGAGGAATTTATGGGGATTGTTCAAACGTTGCGTATAACTATGATCGGCCTCGGCATCCTTATCTTACTTCTCGCGATTGTCATCATCTATTTTGTTACCCGTAGAACTATAAAACCGATACAAAGAGCCGTATCCGCTTTAAAAAATATTGCTCAGGGAGAAGGCGATTTAACGGTACGACTGCCGGTTATCGGCAATGACGAGATTACCGATATGTCCGAATACTTTAACGAAACGATTGCAAAGATCGGCGCTTCGGTAAAAGTTGTCGGTGCAAACAGTAAAATAATGGAAGAAGTCGGCAATGAACTCGCTGCCAATATGACCGAAACGGCAAGCGCCGTAAATGAAATCAACGTAAATATCGATGGGGTAAAACAGCAAGCGATGACGCAGTCAGCGAGCGTTACCGAAACCGCCGCAACGGTAGAGGAAATTGTTCGTACCATTAAGCAGCTTAATACCAGCATCGAAATGCAGACAGCTAGTGTTGCGCAGTCGTCTTCTTCCGTAGAAGAGATGGTTGCGAATATCGCTTCTATCGGGCAGACACTCGGCAAAACCGATGATGTTATCAACAACCTTACCGTTGCAACCGGCGACGGTAAAGCGACGCTCGTAACCTCAAATACCGTAACGCAGAAAATTGCCGAAGAATCCGGTTCACTTCTGGAAGCTTCAAGCGTTATTCAGCATATCGCATCACAGACAAACTTACTCGCAATGAACGCCGCAATCGAAGCCGCTCATGCCGGAGAATCGGGCAAGGGGTTCGCCGTTGTTGCCGATGAAATTAGGAAGTTAGCCGAAGAGTCTTCTATGCAAGGAAAGACTATTACCGCAACGCTGAAAAGCTTATCAGGTGAAATTGACACGCTGTCCACATCTTCAAAAACAGTGGAAGAAAAATTCAATATCATCTTTAACCTTGCCGAACAGGTAAAGGAGATGAGTAACCGCCTTACCGAATCGATGAGGGAGCAGGAACACGGCAGCAAGGAAGTGCTGACGGCTATCAAAAATATCAATATGATTACGACGGAAGTACAGGCCGGTTCCGAGGAAATGCTCAAAGGCGGCGAGGGAGTCGCAGAGGAAATGCGGAAACTGGATAACTTAACCCGCGTTATCACCGATAGTATGAATGAGA
>NZ_CALHGC010000356.1 GCF_938029485.1 uncultured Treponema sp.
CTGTTTTCGAGAATCCGCTTTTGCTTTGAACCGAGCAGCACATCGACGATATACAAAAGCCCGAACCGCGATTGCGTGCGGTATATGCAGCTCATAAACTTTTGTGCGGGTATGGTAACGTCTTGCAGCGGAGACGGCGGCGCAGAACACACATCGCAGCATGGGAAAGGACATCTTTGTCCGTAAGCGTTTTCGTTTTCACCGCCGATGTCTTCCGGTTCTGCATCAGGGCTTTCGGGTTTTTCGTTAGCTGCCGCCGGAACAAACCGCTCTCCGAAATACGACAACAGAAAATGACGGCGGCATGTCCGGGCGGAGGCAAACTTGAGCATTGCCTGCAAGAGCCGTTCGGAGTTGGCGCTGTCCGCTGCCTCTTCAAAGAATGAGCGTATTTTGCGGGCATCGCCTGCGCTGTATAAAAGCAAAGCGTGAGAGGCAAGTCCGTCACGTCCAGCTCGTCCAATCTCCTGATAATATTCTTCGAGCGATTTCGGTAAATCATAATGGATAACAAAGCGGACATTCGGTTTATCAATTCCCATACCGAATGCAACCGTCGCAACCATAATCCGCACCTTATCGCGGATAAATTGCTGTTGATGATTTCTCCGCACCTCATCGGAAAGCCCTGCGTGATAATTGAGCGCCGAGTAGCCGGAATCCGTGAGCTGTTCGGTGAGCTTATCAACTTGCTTGCGCGAAAAACAATAAATGATTCCGCTTTCACCGCTGTGTTGTTCAAGGCAGGCTATAACCTCGCGCAGCGCATTCCGCTTAGGACGTACCTCAAGAAAAATATTTGCGCGGTTAAAACCGGCGACAAAAATTTCCGGCGTTTTCATACGGAGATTTGCCGTAATATCTTCTTGCACCTTTGCGGTTGCAGTTGCCGTAAGCGCAAGAAAAACAGCATTCCTAAACTGCGCACGGATATTGGAAATTGCCAAGTAGTCGGGACGGAAGTCGTGCCCCCACTCGCTGATGCAATGAGCTTCGTCAATGGTAATGCAGCTGACCGGCGCAGATGCGTCATGCAGAATAGACTGCGTACGCTCCGCCGCAAGAGCTTCCGGCGAAAGGTAGACCAGCTTAACACTCCCCGACTTGATACGCTGCACCGCATCGAGGTATTCATCCCATTCAAGCGAGCTATTCAAAAAAAGTGCATTCACACCGTTTTCCACAAGGGACGCAACTTGATCCTGCATGAGTGAAATCAGCGGAGAAACGACAAGCGTAATACCGCCGAACAAAAGCGCCGGGATTTGATAGCACAAAGACTTTCCGCCGCCGGTCGGCATAACCGCAAGCGTATCGCGCCCCGACAGCACGGACGCAATCACTTCTTTTTGCATCGGACGGAATTCATTGTAGCCGAATGTTGTTTTAAGCACCGCTTGCGCGCGCATCAGCAGCTCATCATTTTTTTCCATAAACTGATTATATCTATTTCATGCGGCTTACAAAAGTGATTAACTTGACGCACGGTAGGTATTTCTTTATCTTTATTGTAAATAAAGACTAACAGACACCTCTTATCACTTCCAGGAATAAGAAACTACAGTCTTTATACGGAGGATACCTATGGAAATGAAACGCCATTTAGATTCAGTAAATGATGCAAAGATAAAAACGGTTCTTCAGCTGAAGAATGACTATAATGCAGGCAAAATCAGCTTGACGGACGCTAAACGGATATTAAAGGAAAAAGTCGGTTCCTTAAAACCGTACGAGATCGCCCTCGCAGAGCAGGAACTTAAAGAGTTTGACGAAAATGAATGCCAAAAAGAAGACATTCAAAAAATGCTTGAGCTTTTTGAGGACATTATGGATACGAGTCGTCCCAACTTACCCGACGATCATCCTATCATGTGCTATTACCGCGAAAACGATGCACTGAAAAAAATCCTTTTGGAAATTGAAG
>NZ_CALHGC010000357.1 GCF_938029485.1 uncultured Treponema sp.
GCAAAAATGGCTAAAGAAATGAAGAATTTTTGAGTTTTTTAATTATAAAATCCTATTGCAATACCTCCTGCACCGGCTGATTGCAACATGAGCCAACACAGGGGTAATATGTAGAGCATATTCTGCTTCGTCCCATTCTCCGCTTTCAAGCTTGTAGTGGTATTCTTTAATGCGTTTTTTAAGACGTTTCTTCTTCTTGTGCGCAAGATATATCCCTTTCGGCTTGAGTAAAAAGCCCAGAAATGGAACGCCGCTTGCAGTTTTGCCGATGGTTTCTTCTTTTAAGGTTAAAAGCAACTCCTCTTCCAAAAAGCGCTTGGCTGTATGCAGTATGTCTTTTATTTTCTGCATGGTATTTGCAAAGAGCAGCACATCATCCATATATCGGACATAACCTTTTACCTTCATGCGCTCCTTTGCATAGTGATCAAAAATTCCGAGATAAAAATTTGCAAAATATTGGCTTGTTAAATTACCGATCGGTAAGCCCCGCCCTTCCGTTACACAATAGGATGCCCGCAGCTTATCAAATAAGTTAAGTAAGGCTTTGTCCTTAAACTTAGCTGCCAACAATACAGCCAGTTTACTGTGCGGAATAGAATCAAAATATTTTTTCATATCCAGCTTGAGAAAATACCGATACCGTTTAGTAAAATGCAATGCGCGTAGTAAGGCAGCGTTTGTCCCCTTCTCTTTCCGGCAAGCGTAACTATCATATATTTGCAGCCGCTCAAACACCGGTCCGGCAATATTGATAATGGCGTGATGCACGACCCTTTCATTAAAAGGAGCTGCACAGATAAGCCGCTCTTTAGGGTCGTATATTTTAAAGAACCGATAATTCCCAAGCGAGACAGTTTGTTCAATAAGATGAGCTTGTAAGTTTTTTAGATTTTCGTAAAGATTTTTTTCGTACAAAACTACATCAGGCTTTAACCGTTTACCGCGCGCTGCGTTATAAAAAGCGCAGAGTAGATTATCCCATTCAATTATGCGTTGGTACAGCTTGCCGCTTCTTTTCATATTCTTGTACCGCACGCAAAAATGCTGCTCCGAATTTTTCGCACTTTCCCTGCCCGACACCTTCAATTTGTGCTAGCGATGCTATCGTTTGGGGTTTCTTTTCCGCTATTTGCGCAAGCTGCGCGTTGGTTACCACTGCATACACAGGAATCCCCGCTTGCTCAGCCATTTTTTTCCGTTCATCCCGCAAGTAAGAAAACAGTTCAAAAACTTCGGGCTTTAATACTTCTTTGTAATCTACCGAAGCTTTTCCTTTATCGGCAGCAGGCGCAAAAGAAGTGTCTATGTATTCGGCAATGATTGAATAAAAACTATTTTCTCCCGTTGCGACAAATTCTTTGGTAACGGCGATAATTTTATGACCGCGTAAAAACGCATTCATTTCGGCAACCGCTTGTTCGCAATTAGAAATTGGAATAACAAATAATTTAAACTGCATCCTTTTACTCTCATTAAAACCGTTAAAAACTCTCCTTAAGCTTTCCTAATTCCAATATTTCAGATACGGTACTTACGTAAGGAGAGCACTCTTCCTTCGTACAGTCGTTAAAAAATATACGTCATTGTGCATTTTTTAACCGTACACGATAGGGACGGTTCACACCGTTTGTGTGAGCTCTAGGGGCGACAAGCCACACGCAAGCCCAGATTGTCGTTGCTGTTGTCCGGGTTGTTGTTGTCCCGATAGGCACGAGCGGCGTTATTCGCATCATTCTTCCAGCTGCCACCGCGTTTGACGCGGTTAGAACCGGAATCAGCACCTTTTTTTGTCCCTACCGTTTAATACATTACACTATCAATAACCTAATTATACATTTCGCCATTTGTTTACCTGTTGTTTTTCTTTTTTGTTTCCTTTTGTACGGCAGGGTACCACTACAGCAATCAAAATCCATGCAAAGATTGCACCGCTCAAACAAATACAATGTACAATGGAGCACTTCCTAAAACATAGAAAATTCCCATAAAAATTTTTCGAGCCGCTAAAGCGGCTAATCGGTGCAGTTTCATTTTTTTTTCAAAACTACACTGCACCACACGACACATTTTGCCGGTTCGGTTTCACCGCAACGGGCAGCTTACGCAACGCCCGTTGCCGCTCAACCTCGCAGGCAAAATGTGTGAACCCTAGGGGCGACAAGCCACACGCAACCCCAGATCGTCGAAGCTGAAGACCGGGATGCTGCTGCCCCGAAAGGCACGAGCGGCGAGATTCGCATCAAACTTCCAGCTGCCACCGCGCTTGACGCGGACAGAACCGGAATCAGCACCTTTCGGATCCTGCCCGCCTGTAGGCGTACTGTTGCTATACCAGTCCCAGCACCATTCCCATACGTTCCCGCTCATGTCGTATAAGCCGTATCCATTCGCAGTCCGCTTCTTTACTTCATGCGTTTGATTATTACTATTAGCACTGTACCACGCATAGTTTACAAGTTCGCTTTCTTCATCCGTTCCAGCCCATTTGTACTCTTTTCCGCCCTTCGCTGCCCATTCCCATTCAGCCTCCGTCGGTAACCGGAACCCTTTCTTGTTCATGGCTGTATACAAATACACCTCTTTTTTTGCACCTGCATCTTCTTTTGTATACACGTTCGTATAGCCTGCATCGCTATAGTACAAACATTCACTCTCTCCTAATCCCGCCTGCTTCGTCAGCTCATTGCAGAACGCTATACACTCATACCAGCTGACGTTCTCCACCGGCCGCTTTTCTTGCACTTCACCGCTTGCAGGAAGTTTCCCAGATCCTTGAAAATTACTCGGATTATTGCTCATCACCTTTTCCCACAACTCTTGCGTTACTTCCGTCTCTCCTATCCGGTAGGCAGTAAGGCTTACCGTGTGCTCTGCATTGTCACTACTGTAATCACTGTGCCCTACCTTTCCGTTCATTACCGCAGCAATCCCCTTCATCGTAAAACTAATGCCCCCTACCGTGTAGGTTTCGTCGGCAGAGGCAGGCGGTGTGATACTGCCTCCGCTGTTACCACCCGCCGCATTGGGACAGCCGGTAAAAAGTACCATCGCAGCAAGCATCAACACTGCTGCCCATTTAAAGACTTTTATCTTTTTATTCTTTCCTTCCATAAAATTTCTCCTCTATTATCTTTTTTTGCCTCAAAGCACCAAAGGCTTCGCTTATGGCTTGCATCCATTACAAATTACCAATTACGGCTCCGTTTACCCGGAATCGAACCACACGGCGTGCCGCGCTCGACGATAAAAAGCTGTGTTGATGATGTGTTTATAATGAAGACGTTTTTGCATACCTAACGCACAAAATATGCCCAAGGCAGCAAAGTACCGTCTGTGTGTAAAAGTAAAAACACTAGCACCGCTTGTACCGTCTGCAAAAATTGATGAGAAAATATAATGATGATGTTGTCTGAATAAAAAAGCGGCTTGTTTTTCAGGCCGCAGACAGACTTTACGCCTGAGTTGCTGAGTTGCTGAGTTGCTGAGTTGCTGAG
>NZ_CALHGC010000358.1 GCF_938029485.1 uncultured Treponema sp.
ACAACAAACCCCCATGACATGAGTTTACCTATGTAACAAACCTGCACATGTACCCCTGAACCTAAAATAAAAGTTAAAAAGAAAAAGAATAAAGGATTTCTTTTTTTTAAAAAAAAAAGTAAAAAAACCCGCCAATACAATGTCATCACAAAAAACGGTTCCGCTCCGAGGCTTTACCTCCTGTTGCGGTAAAAAAAGTGAATGAGAATCCAACAAAGGTTCGACGGCTTCATATAAAAACGGATTAATTCTATAGCTTCGCCCTATTATGTCATCTTCAGCAGGATACTCGGTACGATAGAGCATAAGCCGCTCTTCCAGATTGGCCAACCGCGTCTGTAAAGAAGTTTCGGAAGATAAAAATATCAGCAATGCACCGCGCGTGGTTATCGGCAGTGTATAGACGGCTGTTAAAATCAGTATGTCAAGGCGATCAAGGCTTTCGATTATGGCTTGCTGTGTATCGGGCTTTGATAAAAATCCGCCTATCTTCTCCACAAGGCGTTGTTTATTAAAAGGCGTTTTAATTTCTCCAAGATATAAGCGCATTAAAACAAAAAATGTCCGTTCGGGGAGCCGTAACATAGCCTCTTTCCAATCTTTATAGCCGTTTATCACCATTATACTTTATCTATAATATATCAATATACCGATACCGTATCTATCGGGCGACGATCGAGTTTTTAAGCTCATCAAGTTTCTTTTCGCCGTACAAAGCTTCTACCAATGCAAACGCGAACTCTTCGGCAGCTCCGGCTCCGCAAGCAGTAATAAATTGCCCGTCTCTAAGAACCCGTGCCCCTGTTACCGGTTTTGTCGGTAAGTCTTTTCCCATTCCCGGATAACAGGTAAATTGCTTCCCTTTCAGTAAGCCCCATTCTCCAAGTACAAGCGCCGGAGCCGCACAAATTGCTGCGATTAATCCGCCTTTTTTTTCTATCTCAGTTATAAAATAGTGCAGTTCGGCACTTCCGTTAAGCGCGCGGCTATTAGGAACACCTCCGGGCACTATAGCCAACGCGGTATCCGCCGCTAACCGGGCAGCGTTTTTTTTTGCCTCGTCACCGGTTCCTATCAGCTCGGATAAGGTGAGGTCACAAGTAACGGCTAATCCGCGGGATGAGCGGATAACCTTTGTACCGAGTCCCACTAATGTTAAATCAGCTCCGCATCGGCGTAAATAATCGAGCGGCGTAACCGCTTCAACTTCTTCAAAACCGTCTGCTATAAATAAAAAAATTTTTTGCATGACATCTCCTTCAAGGCAATTCCACCGGAGTATTTTTCTTAATTACTTTGCAGAATACATAATGCGCTCTGCACTAGCGTTTTTTTCGTTCCGTTTCGGTTTGGCATTCGATACACATCAATGCATAAGGAATAGCCCGCAACCGATCTTCCGGGATTTTTTTCCCGCATTTAATACACTTACCGTACTTCCCTTGTTCGATACGGGCAAGAGCCGATTCAATTAACTGCATTCGTTTGGCATCCTTTTCGCTCATGCTCTCCAGCATTTTCCGATCGGTATCTTCCGAAGCGATGTCTCCAAAATCTTTAGGATCGACCGATTCAATAATCTGTTTGAAACTCTCGTTGTTTGCTACGAATGTCTTGACAATTTCGGCACGGCAATTATGCAAAGATTGCTTCATTTCTTGATAAAAATCTTTTTCCATCTATTTTATAACTCCTCTCCTTAGTTGACAAACTAATGAATAGATTCTACAATTATATGCGTTATTTTAGTAAAAAAGCAACTAAAAATCTTTAAAAACTGAAATTTTTAGAAGATTTATTTAAATTTTTTTTGCGATATTTTATTTTGGAGGAATTGTGGCTAAAGAAGAGGCAATTGAAGTTGAAGGAATCGTAAAAGAATCCCTTCCGAATACAATGTTTCGTGTTGAATTAAAAAACGGTCATGTCATTTTGGCTCATTTATCGGGAAAAATGCGCAAACATTTTATCCGCATCGTCCCCGGCGACAGCGTAAAAGTTGCGCTCTCTCCTTACGATCTAAATAGAGGCAGGATTATTTTCCGCGAACGCTAACTGCTGCTTTTAAAAAACGACACGAATGCTATTTTCAGGTTTTTAACGCCTTTCACAAGCAGCGGGATACCGATAAAAAGCCCTAAAAAACCGAAGATATATGCAGCTCGAAAGCTCAGCAGCCCGAGCCACAGATATAAAATACCTGCAAGCAATGAACCTAATCCCCGTCGGCGCGAAACGGGTTCCGTTTCCTGTTCCGGAGAACGGTAAAAAGTCCAGCTATACGACCTGCCGAACATCGTATTATCGTCATCTTGTGCAAACGGATTATAGGTAAAGGGATTTTGCCGTGCATACTGAGTATACGTTCCGTATTGTTGCGCTGTCGTGCCGCCTATATCGTAATCGGCGCGTCTCTTAGAATCCGACAAAACGGAATATGCTTCATTTATCTTTTTGAACATTTCTTCGGCCGCCGCATTCCCCTGATTTTTATCGGGGTGATATTGCAATGCTTTCGCACGATACGCTTTTTTTATTTCTTCGTCGGAAGCGGCTTTAGAAACGCCCAAAATCTCGTAGTAATCCATACGCCTACCCTATCGTTGTGCCGTTAAAGGGGTGATCGTTTAAGATGTTATCCAGATTATCCAAATTGGAACCTCCGGCGCAGATTACTTGGATCCCCGCTTTTTGAGCGCGCAAACTTGCGACCGGATCAAAGGGTACATTTTTTCCGGGTACCCATTCCGTACCGACCAGCCGAATGAATTGCTCCCATGAGATAGTATCGATCGGCTTTGCATCGGGATTTTTCTTAGGGTCGTCGGAATATACTTTTTCGATATTGGAAAGATTAATCACTTGTTTTGCAGAAAAGCGTTCAGCCAATAACACTGCGTCATTGTCGGTAGAAAAGCCCGGTTTCCAGCCGGCGGCGATCAATACTTGCCCTGAAAAGAGTTCGACCGCCGTTGGGTCGTAGACAACGGGATTGGGACATATATCCGAGAAAATTGCCTTTAAAAGCTGTGCATTAAGCCGGGTTGCCATAATGCCGATCCAATCGGCTTCATCGTTTGAAGGTGTATTATCTATAATTTTTCTATATGCTTGTTGATACATTCGAGCAGGGCCTCCGCCGCCGACAACCAAAATCAACTTTCGATCTGCCGATACGCTGAGCCATCTGCGTATGTGGGAAGCAAAATCCCTCAAAAAAGGTTCATCAGGTTGCTGAGGCACGACGATTGAGCCGCCTACCGATAAGACTCGTACCATAAAGCTTCTCCTCATCCGTATTTAAATCATTACCATATCAAAAATCTTATAGAGTATAACAATTAAAAACGGCGCCGGTTACAGGGCAAACGGATTCTTAATTAATACACGCTTGTTATCTTAGGCAGACGCCAGAGCGCACTGTAACCGCTGATATTCGGCGTTGCTTCTTCCCAAATAGACCGGAAAGCATAGCTGCGAACTTTTTCAATGGTTTTACCGTTCGGCAACATAGGCGCTTGGGTTTGATATCCGCGCGAGAAAGCAATATGATACGCATCCAAATTACCGAAATACCATCGGCTTTTATCGGCGATACCGGTATCAAAGGGCACACCGGATGCAAGCGCCGGATCGACGGGAACCCAGCCGAAGCCGTTCACATAGAATTCCGCCCACCAATGCAGTACCGCTTTTTGTTGCGGATCAACTAACAAACCGGCAGTCGGAACAGCAGGTACGCCTGCAGCGCGGGCAAGTGTACAAAACAGCAGCGCGAGATCATACGCACCGCCTGTTTTTCTTTCTAAAGCAGTAAGAATAGACCTTCCGGCATCTGCCGCGCTGCTTTCCCGTGCTTTTATCTCGGAGATTAAAAAGGTGTAGATACGCCGCGCTTTATTATACGGATTCGTTTCGGAGCCGATAATCTGCCGGCATATTCTTTTAATAACGGGATTATCTGCAGGAAGGAAATCGTCGGATTCGGTATATGCAGCATATAACAACGGATTGTTTTGCTCGGTTTTCCGGAGTGAAGAAGCATTAACATTCGTTTCCACCTTGCTGCGGGATACGCTATATTCCTGCCGTATTTGTATTTTACTACCGGAATCGACATTGTAAAAGCGGTAAATACTGGCACCTTGATATGCCGGA
>NZ_CALHGC010000359.1 GCF_938029485.1 uncultured Treponema sp.
ACGACTTAATTTTAAACATCGCATCTAAATCTAAGGAAGCTGTCCAAAAACTGTTTTGCAATCCGCTTTAGCGGATATAATGAATAATTTCCTTACAGAAAAAGCCGATAGGCTTTCAGTTTTTAGACAGCCTCGTGCCCTTAGTCATTATGGATTAATATCGCCCCTTACCGCTCGCTGCGAGCATCCGTCTTATAGAGTCTGCCCGGTACCACCGCCCTAATCGAATTATCGTACATTGCTTGCGCATGGATAGCCGGTATAAAATACTCTCCTTTATAGGCAACCGTCGCATAGAACTTGTAGGTTATCGAATCCCTACGCGCTAAATCAAAGTAGGTGTACACAACATCGTCCCGTATATCCTGATAGTCGAAAGAATCCGAACCGTCGCTGCTGTCCAAGGCTATCCGGTCGTTACTGATTTCCCAGCAGGTTGGAATCGGGAACGTCAGCGCGATATTTTCGATCTTCTTCGATGTTTGGTTCGCGACAAGAATTTTTATGACGAATGAATCCCCTACCTTCAAATTGGTAGGAGAAATCATGTATCCGTCGGAATCGAAGTACGAAACATCAAGGTCGATATTTTCATTCTGCCGCTGTTCCGTTCCCGGTACGGACATGCCTTCTGCGGTTAAAATGCCGTAGAGGATCGCTTTTCCGGTGTTCGTTACTTCGATGGTCTGTTTGTCCGCCGTTCCCGCAGGCAAGGTTTCGATAATCGAGGCGTTTTTAAGCTGTCCCTGCCGCGCCGCGCCGTTCGCCGTAACGGTATAGCTGCACGAGGCTGCATCGCGGTTTTTGTAATAGGGTAAAAGCGAGAATAGGAGCCATGCGGTCTCTTGCGTACTGCACCAATCATCGGAGGAAAGTACGGATGCAACCTCGCGGGCTGCTTTCGCTGCCTTTACCTCATCTTGCAGCAGTGTACATACCATCAAATAGAGCGCCTGTGTGCGAGTGGATGAACCGAAAGAGCCGCCGGTATACCGGTAGGATGTCTCCTTTTTAGCCAACGCGCTCAATGCATCGGCGAATACGTCTTCCGCCGTATCTTTCCGGCCGGCAAGTGAGTATGCAGCTGCCAATAGCAGCGAACCGGAAGCATCAAGCCGTTCATTTTTTAGCCGATTCATCGCACCGATATTCGGGCTGTCTGCAAGTGCAAGCGTGAATAGCCGGTACGCCTGTATTTCGGCCGAATCATCATTATAGGATTCCCACTCCGCCGCCGAGGACGCGAGCCATGAGGTCAACGGTTTTTTAATCGAATCGGGTACCGCATACCCCTGTTTCTGCGCCTCGGTTAAGAAATGAAGTGCATAGCTTGATCCCCATGCAGAAGGCGTACTGTTGCCCGGCCAGTATGCGAAAGCTCCCGATGCAGTCTGATACTGAGGATACCGATCGATGACCGATTGAATATGCTTTTGAATGCGCGTCTTTTCTTGCGGCGACAGTTGTACAAAGTCTGCAAGATAAAGCTGGGGGAAGCCTCCTGAGGTAATTTGTTCGATACATCCGTGCGGATACTTGATGAGGTATTCAAGCCGGCTTGCTAAATTGAGCGCCGGTATGGAAGAAAGCTCCATCGAAAGTGTTGTCGAACTGACTTCTCCCGGACTTTGCACGCTCACAATCGTTTTCTCCGAAGGTTTCAGCATAAACTGCGTACGGTAGGTAACGGGAATACCGCGCGCTTGCACCTCTACCGGCGTTATGGATTGAGCAAAACCTTTGTCCGTTTTTACGGCGGCGGTGAAGTCGGCTGTACCGGCCGCTTCCGTTTTTACCGTGAACGTAACGGTCGTATCCGAAGATGCGGGAACCTTTACGGTTTTTTCAGCGTTAAAGGACGGAATGGCGCCTTTTGTATTCAACGTGATTTTTGCGTTTTGTACGGAATCCGTGCCGTTGAATACCGTAACCGGTACCTCAATCCGTTCGTTGACACCGAGTGTGCGGGGGAGCGCTGCCTGTATCATAAGATCGGCTTTTACGGGAACGGTCTTTTCTGTGATACCGTAAGCGCCGTTAAAGCCTGCAACCGCAATCGCCCGCACAGCTCCGACATACTCAGGCATATCGAACGAAAGCTGCTTTTTTTCACCGGCAGCGATCGTAAAGGGGCCGAGGTATTGCACAACCGGTTTAAACCGATTGTTGCCCCGTTCACGGTTATCGGCAAGGTCTTCGGAACCGCCGATTGCAAGCAGCGTTTCAAGTTTTCCGCTGTAGGCATTCATAACGTATTTGTATAAATCCCAGCTCGAAAGCTGCGATGCTTCTTTCTTATAGAATTCGCGTCTCAGTTCCGGCCCGTGATAGTTCGTTAATCCCAAAAGCCCTTCATCGACAACAGCCAGCGTGAACGTCATCGGTTTTCCGTTTTGTTCGGATACGGAGATAATTGCTTTTTCGTTGGGCGCATAGACGGCCGGAGCGGTAATCACCGGATTGAGTTTCGTGGCGGGATTATCGACCATCACCGGTACGATACCGTAAAGGCGGATCGGCAAACTGTTCGCCGTTTGCAAGTGTTGCTGCAATACCGTGATATGCACGTACACATTCGGCGCCATCGCTTCCGTCAATTTCAGTTTATACACCGTGGTATCTTTGGCGGTTTCAAGCCAATCCTGTTTGAGAATTTCGCCGTTCTTTTCTACCGTAACGAGGGCTCTGTTTCCGGCGCTTGAGGCAAACGAAATAGAAGCGGTTTCGCCCGTGCTATACTGCCGTTTGTCGGTGATGAGCGTAACCATCGCCGCGCTGCCCGAACCGTTTTCTTGAGCGCGTCCCGCCCAGCCCGGCCAATCGATATACACGATTTTTGCCGCACTGTGTCCGCGCCGCCCATCGGAGACCGTAACGAGGTACCGTCCCCATGAAGGATATTTTACTTCAAACTGAAAGCTCCCTTTTCCGTTTGAAACCGTTACCGAACCGTTTGCAATTTCCGAGGAAGACCGGCTTGAAACATACGTTGCGTCAGTGAGGGCGTCTTTTTCCCACCACCATTTCCAATCCAATTTATGAATCGTATATGAAAGTTCCCCTGAGGAAACCGGCTTACCGTCTTGGTCTATCAGCAGTACATCGGCGGTATGTTGAACATCGGTTAAAAGCATTCCCCGTGCGGCATCTCCTTTCGGCAGCCGCAGACCGACATAACGGCTATACGGCGAATACGGGAAAGCGCTTTGTTCGGTAGAAAAGGCTCCCGACGGTTCAAAGATGCGGCTGACAAAATGAGCCTGTAGTTTTCCCGGTACGGGATCATCTGCGCCGATGGTGAAATGCTCGCTGAATGTTGCCTTTGAGGCGCTATTCAGTGTTCCTTCCCAAATGGTTGAGCGGCCCAGTTCCATTTCTACCGACGGATTGGTAAAGCTGAAATCGGAATAACCGAAATTATCCGGTGCAGAGGTAAAGAACACGGCAACGTCTGCGTTGTAATTGGGTGCCGGCGCTCCGTGCAGCCATGCCCCCGAAAGCGTAAAGTTGTTCGTACCGCTAGTAAGCATTTTTTTCTCAGGTTCCAGTTTAACCGACAGGCGGTTCGGGACGACCGTTTCAATGCGGAGCGGCCGCGTCCATTCCTGTCCGCCGATTTTTACCTTGGCTTGCCAGAGACCGGTTACCGCGCCCGCGGCGGTTTTTGTTTCCACCGGATAAAAGCCGTTTACCGAATGGGTTAGGAGGCGCGACTCCGTTACCCGTCCGAGCGGGTCGGAAAGTTCAAAAGAGACCGGAATATCCGCGGGGAGGCTTTTCTGTAAATCCTGCAGCACAAAGGTAAGGTAGAGCGGATCACCCGGCCGCCATACGCCGCGCTCTCCGTAAATGAATCCTTTTACGCCGCCTACGGTTTTTTCGCCGCCGGTTTCAAAATGACTGACGCTCAATCCCGTTCCGGCTCCAATTTTCAAATATGAAGTCTGTCCCTTGTAGCTTGCCGCGATGAATACTGCCTTGGAAGCGTCTTCGAGTACTGCAGAACCGTTTTTATCCGACCGGAGTTCGGCATTTTTGGAGCCGACATACGAATAGCAGGTAATTTCCGCTCCGCTGATAGGCTGCGCCGTTTTGATGTCGGCAACGCTGACGTACAGTTTCCCGCTCGTTGTCTTTTTCGCCATAATGCCGACATCCGAGATAAGAATGTTCCGCTTTATCAAATTCTTACTATTAAAACGCGGAATATAAAAAGCCGGATGATAGGGATTATTTTTATTTGACCAATAGGTATCCCGCTCATCATAATCCAAATCTTCCCAATAATTCCAGAAACTTTTTTCGTCGGGCGGCAAATCAGCTTCGATTATATCGGGAGGCTGCGGCAGCGAAGCAAACGCTTCATCGGCATCGGAGGGAATACGGTATTTGATATTCTTTTTTCTGAATGAAATGCGTATTTGAAACATCCCATGAGGATATTTTTTTGTGAGCGCCGACACATCAATTCCGCGCGGAATGTATTTATTCTGCATTGAATCGTCCCACTCGAATGAAACATTTTGCGTCCACACCGGCTCACCCACACGGTACAGTTCATCGGTGCCGTCCAATTCGTTTACCTGCAAGAATTGAACAATGTTGTAATCATAAATGGCAAAGGCTTGTATTAAAAGTCCGTTCACGTTTCGTGTTTCAACCGGCAACACCGTACCCTGCGAGGACGGTAAAATAGTTCCGTCGGTCATAAAACGCACGGACGGCAGTTCCCAATTATCCGAAAGAGTGATAATCCGCGCTGCGGCAAGGTAGATACCGTTCGAACTTTTGATCCCGTTTGAAATGCGGATATGTCCGATATTCCGCCAGTTGGAATCGTCATAAATTGTCAGTACGTTACCTCTGACGGATACATTAACATCATCACTCCGCGAACCGTCTTCATTATGCGTCGAAACAAAATCCTGTGCATCTTGAGATGCGTCGAGCATTTGCGAAAAACTTACCAGTATGGTATTCTTTTTTGAAGTATTGATATCGATAATCGAAAATTCGTTTTTCGGCGGAATGGTAAATGATTTTTCACCGGCAAATGCCGCATCCTGTTTTTTCGACAAGCCGAGCTTCCGCCCTTGCCATGAAACCGATAAGCCCCGCGCCCGTTTTTTAATGCCGATATTTTGGATAAAAAATTTCCACACTTTTCCCGACGAACCTTGTTCCCATTGCATTGGGCAGGAGCTTCCCCAAAAGCCTCCTGACTTTGCCGAAACACAGTGCCGGATGGTATCCGCGGTAACGGGAATGTCTGTAGTGATACTGCCGCTGAGCGAATAAGCATCCTCATCTTGATTCAGCGTTAACGTATCCAGCGCGACCTCATAGGAAGGGGTATCGGCTAAAAACACATGGCGGTATGTACCCTGTGCCGTCTCTTTTCCGAACATCTTTGCACAGTCTGCCGATAAGATGATTTTACGACCGGAAGGGTAGGGAGCAGACGGAGTAAATACAACCGTTTTGCTATCTTGGAGTTCCCATGTCCCCGTCTGCCGGGGAGAAAACTGCAAAGCTTGTTCAGGTTCGCAGATAACATCGCAGGCAAAGCTGACAGCAATAGGAGCAAGCCTTCCGATATTGGTCGGAGAAATCGCCGTAACGAATTCCTCCGTTCCGCTGTCCGCAGCCGTTTGCCGGTTATCGGTACAGCCGGTAAGGCCTACGGCTGTAAAAATAAAAGCAGCAGCGAGGCACAGTGCCGCGGCAATCGGTATATGTTTCATTCTTTTGATATTTTTTGCAAGTATGCGGGGAAAAAGACCGGTATGTTTCATAATACGCTTCCTATCAATTTTTAGGTTTCTATTAACAAATCGAAAATGAATGATTGGTAATAGCGGACCTTTATCCCAGATAATAACTTAAACCTATCCTGTGGTCAATAATCGGAAATCTCTATTCCGAAGGATGCGAAGCAAATCTAACCGAGTTTTTTGCAGATGCCCAATCGCATTTGCTCAATACTCAATTTACAAAAAACGAATGATTGACGGCATGGCGGTTTTCCCTTTACAATAGAAGAAAAGGAGCTGATAATGGAT
>NZ_CALHGC010000360.1 GCF_938029485.1 uncultured Treponema sp.
GCTTTGAACGGCTCTGTGAATATGTTATTTTGGCTTCTGCAGCAGGTATGGTATACTCAAAACCGGTCGGGAGTATCCTGCTGGCCGACATCGCAAAAACAAATCCCGCGCTGTTCCCATCGGTACCGCGTATATGGGAGTCCGTCTATACCGGCGTTTTTAAGGCGATGAAGCAGGCCGGCGGCATTAAGCAAAAGCTGTTCAATTTCTTTGTAGCAGTAGGTTTGTTCCACACTCACCATGCGCGGAACCTAACGGGGCAAAATCCTCATTTTGCGTTTTACACAAAGATTACCCGCCCGATTATTTCCTTTATACCGTATCTCCTTTCTGTACCGCTCTATGCGCTCGGCAATGCACTAGTGTTTAAAAAGATCCGTACCAAACTCGGTACCGGATTCCGGCAAGGAGTTTCCGGCGGAGGGGCGCTGCCGCCTAACATCGACGCTTTCTTTTGGGCTATCGGCGTAAGCGTTACCGAAGGATATGGCCTAACCGAAACGGCTCCGGTTGTGTCCGTCCGTCCGCTCGGACGCCCCGTATTCGGCACTATCGGCAAACCGTTGTCATGTACAACGGTAAAGATTGTCGATGACGATGGAAAAGAATTACCGGTTGGTCAACTTGGTACCGTAATGATCCGTGGCACAAGCGTTATGAAGGGATATTACAAGCGACAGGATTTAACCGATGCGGTAATCGATAAGGATGGATGGTTTGACAGCGGCGACCTCGGTTTAAAAACGCTCGACGGAGAACTCATCCTACGCGGCAGAAAAAAAGACACGATCGTATTGCGCGGCGGGGAAAATATCGAACCGGTACCGATCGAAATGAAACTACAGGAATCTCCGTTTATTTCACAAGCTGTAGTGATCGGGCAGGATCAGCGCTTTTTAGGGGCACTCATCGTTGCAGACGAAACGGAAGTAAAAGGCTATGCGGCAGAACAAGGAATAGTTGCAAGCTCGTTTCCGGATATGTTGGGAAAACCGGAGATAAAAAAGCTTTTTGAACGGCAAATCGCCTCGCTCATAAATCACGAAAACGGCTTTAAACTCTTTGAACGAATCAACCGTTTTGAACTCCTTGCAAAGCCTTTTGAACCAGGCGTGGAACTTTCGGCAAAACAGGACGTGATGCGCTATAAAATCACTGCATTATACGGCAAACAAATCGACGCTTTATTTGCCGATTAAAGGAAGCATCATACCGGCGACAATTTTGTTCCTCATATTTTTTCTCTCCCCACTACGGTGAGCAGAATTAATTTTTAAACGATGCACAAAAAAGCATACACAATGCATTCTTTGTATCCGGTAACATAACTTAAACATTGAAGTGATCAAGAATAGAATACATATTTAAAAATTAGCAAGAAAATAAATACCGATGAAAATAGCAAGGCGGGCTTTTTCTGCCGAAAGCTTAGGCTGCGCCGTCAAGCATTCAAGGTAATACCAAAACAAACCGAAGTCGGGGTCAATACGGATTGCATACTCTAAAAACTCTCCGCTGTCGATTTGCCTGCCGAAAAGCAACAGGACAACATCATGCAGAACACCAATGCATTCGGGCAACAGCCCTACATAGTCCACAGGGTTTTTCTCCTGCATAGATTCGCAAAAACAACCGAGCCGATAGAGAACATCCTCTTTTACATATTCGTCGGTTTTTTCAACCCACATCTTATCGACAAGCAGCCGTACGTTTTTTTCAAAGCTGCGGATAAGGTGAATTTGAGCGTCCCGCGTAACCGGTTCCGCGCCGGTAAATACCTGTTCAAACGAACCTTCCGCATCAAAAGCCCTTGCAATACGCTGAGCTTGCGCGGCAAGCGCTTCGGCATCCTCTGCGGAGAGAAACGCCGGCAGATATTCAACCGCCGCCTTATGTATCTGTTCCGGCAGCTGGATATCGGTATCGTTAAAGATAGATTTAAGCATATCTAAAAATGGTCTTTAATTTCTTTTTTGTCAAGTAGTTAGCGGATACTTCTCAGCAATGACAAGAGCTGAGACATCTGCTGCCCGCGCGGATCGGTGCCGTCTACGGTCTTTTCCGCCTTACTACCGGTCTTTGCAGGATCGGTGTAAATGAGGACTGCCATATCACCTTTCGTCATCCTATCGTAGTACCCCTTTCGCGTAAGCGTTCCTTCGGTAAGGTCTTCCGAAATCCGCCCTATTGTGAATGTCCCGAGTACGTCTTTTTCGTTGTACAAAAGCCCGATACCTTCATTCGCAATGGTAAGCGTTCCCTTCTTGACGATTTCCACCGTATAATCGGTAAAGTCGCAGTCGCCCGAACCGATATCGATAACCGCTTCCGCTTGGGAACGTCCGGCAAGGCTGCCGATAACCGGCATTGCATGATTAAATAGACCGATGATGCGGCGGACAGCGTTGCCGAACCGGTCATTACCCGACCGGTACACCGTTAAGGTTTCCGCTTTTGAACCGGTACGCCCGACATAGAGATCAAGCGTAATCTGTATATCCCGCTCGTTTTCCTGTAGATTGACAATGCCGAAATAATCGTTTCCGGCAGTGCGCGCCTGTCTGAACGCCTCCGTATACGAACTGGGGCTATCCAAATGAGCGGAAACCGCAAAACGGCGATTGTAAGAAAGAATATCGTTTATCAGCGCCGCGGTGAGTTTTTCCGCTTCGGGATGAAACACATTTGCCGCATTTACCTGATAAAAAAGCCCTACGGAAAGGTGCGCCTTGTTCAAATACAGCGGATCGATCTTCCAGCGGTTCCGCACCGAGTGGTCAAGCATCTTGCTGTAGGCCTCCACCGTGTCGTTGATCCGGGCGGTGCTTTTTTCGATGGATTGAATAAATTCAAGTTGCTGTACGGCGCGTTCGTAGAAGCCCTGCCGCATCAGGATATTGGCATACGCCTGCCGGCTTTCCGTGTCATACGGGTATACCTTGAGGGCGCGCCGGTATTCGTATAAGGCTTGGTCGGTCATGTTGCGGTTTAAAAAAGAATCACCCTTTACGCGGTGCGTATCGGCGAGTGTTTTCCGCTGTGTATCTTCAAACTCAAAGGTTTGTACGGCGATATCCTCAAGCAGGGTGCGCATCAGTTCGTTTTCGGTATCGACGGAAAGCCCTATTTGCGCAGCTTCAAAGGCTTGCTTTTTTTGCGTAAGCTTCATTAAGCAAAGCGCTTTTACATACCATGCATCGGCACGCTTACGGTCGCCCGCAATGCGCAAATCGGCTACGGACATCGCCTCACGGTAACGGCCGGAGCTGTATAAAAGCGAGCAAAGCAGCGCCCGAGCCTTGTCATAGTCTTCGTCGATGGTCAGCGCCGCACGGATACGCCCTTCCGCTTCGTTCAGGTTCCCCGCAAGGGCGGAAAGGTAACCGGCAAAGTAATGCACTTGCGCATTATCCCCGTGATATTGCAGGGCGCGGCCGATGTAGCTTTGCGCCGCCTGCATATTGCCCGTTTCGTGGCTTAATAGAGCAAGCGACAGAAGCGCTTTGCGGTTCTCACTCTGGCGGCGAAGCGCGGCGGTGTACAGTTCCGAAGCATTGGTTAAGCGGCCGCCCGTTACCTCGATTTCCGCCATCCCGAAGCGGGCATCAAGGTTGTTCGGATAACGGTTCAGAATGCCCGAAAAAATCTTTTGCGCGTCTTCGATACGTCCGATACCGATCAAGATAAATGCATAGAGGTTTTCGATATCGACATCCTGCGGGGAGTAACGGCGCGCCTTTTCCGCGTAGACAATAGCCTGATCATATTCGCCCAGTGCGTAAAAACATTCGGCTAATCCCCGATACACGGCATTATAGGCGGAATTTTCTTTTAAGGCTTGTTGATAGAGTTCTATAGCGCCGTACCAGTTTTCATGGTATTGCAGCTCCTTTCCTTGCTCGAAAAGCTGAATAGGAGCGGCAAAAAGAGACAGCACGCTACAGAGCAGAAAAGCAATAACCAGACTATTTTTACGCATAATTGTCATCCCTTTTTATGTTGCATCGATGCAGCTGTCATATTGATGCAGCGGCACCATGAGCAGGTGAACGGCTTACGGTTCCCCATCCTTAACCGTCGCAATCTTTACCGTGTTGATTTTATGTCCGTCCATATCCTGAACGATAAAATCAAAATTCTTCCAACGTACCTTTTCATAACGTACGGGAATTTTTCCGAATAAATCAAATACAAAGCCGCCGAGCGTTTCAAACTCATCGGAGGGCAGCTCCGTATGCAAGGCTTCCGCAAGGTCGTCCATATCGACACGGGCATCGCAGAGCCAGAGTCCCTCTCCGATGGAAGAAATATCTTCGCCTTCATTATCGAATTCATCCTGAATGTCGCCGACAATCTCTTCGATAATATCTTCCATACAGACAATTCCCGAAATACCGCCGTATTCATCAACCGCAATGGCAATATGCACATGACGGCGTTTAAATTCCCGCAATAGACCGTCGATACGCTTGGATTCGGGCACAAAAAACGGCTTTCTGATAATTTTTTCCAAATCGATCGGTTCTTTTCTTGCAAATGAATTGATCAAATCCTTGACATACAAGACACCTACTACGTTATCGATCGATTCGGCATAAACGGGAAACCGTGAATGCCCGCTTTCCGCCACCCGTGTCAGCAAGTCTTCCGTTTCCATATCCAACGGAATAAAATCGACATCGATACGCGGGATCATCACTTCTTTTACTGCGGTGTCGGAAAGATCAACGACACCGCGTATCATATCTTCTTTTTCTTCGTTGAGCGAATCCTGCAAAATCTCGGAAACCGCCCGCTTCTTTTTCAGTTTATCAAATATCCCCATACTTATTCCTGATAGATAACCGTATTATTATATTCCCCGAGTATTTTTTCCTGTAATTGCAGCATTTCCTGCTGCGGATCGTTGTCGCTGTGATCCATCCCACTGAGGTGCAAAATACCGTGTATCAGCAGCCGTTTTAATTCTTCATTCATCGTTACATTAAAAGTTTCGGCATTTGAGCGCAAACTATCGAGGCTAATTATGATATCCCCCGCATTAAACCGCAAGGTTCCGTCTTCATCATCGTACTCATCGCCCTGCTCAAAAGAAAGCACGTCAGTCGGCAAGTCGATATGCCGGTAGGTTTTATTCAGTTCGTGAATAAACGCATCGCGGCAAAACACAACGGATAAAGCCCAATTTGTATGCTCAAGCTGTGTAAGAACCGCCTCTAAAAAGGGCAAAATCTGTGCGCCCCATTTCGGTTCAGGGATATCCTGCCACGTAATTGCAATAGTATTCATGTTATTCTTCCTTGCTGCCCTTCCCGTCCGGGCTTTCGGATGCCGCTAATCCGAGGTCTATTTGCAGGTAATTTTTTACATCGGGAGAAATGCTTTTCTCAAGTGGCATTTCCGTCTGCGCCGGTTTTTCATCGGTCGTCTTCTCCGACGGAGTATCCTGCGGCGCGGCTTTTTCGTCGGGAGCCTTGCCGCCTGCACCTTCTTTTTCGTCGGGGTCTTTTTGATTCGGATACTTGATACGAGAATGGTAATATCCGGCAAGCGTGGTTACAAATGATTCTTGGATAACGCTCAATTCCCGCAGCGTTAAGTCGCAGTTATCAAGCTGCCCCGATTCCATTTTACCCTTAACGAGCTTTGCAATAAACTTTTCGAGCCGCGGTACCGACGGATGGTCTAACGTCCGGCAGGCGGCCTCGCTCACGTCGGCAAGCATCACAACGGCGGCCTCTTTGGTGCGCGGCGGCTGCCCCGGATACGAAAAGTCCTTGGGGCTGACATTGGGGTCGAGCTCTTTCGCTTTTGCATAAAAGTATTGCACCAAAGAGTTACCGTGATGCTGCCCGATAATGTCGATAACTTCTCGGGGCAGCCGCATACTTTCCGCCTTTTCCACGCCGATTTTTACATGACTGCGGATGATGGCCGCCGAAAGCCGCGGGTTTAAATCCAAGTGTTTGTTATACGATGTCTGGTTTTCGACAAAGTATTCGCTGTTTGCCATCTTACCGATGTCGTGATAATACGCGCCGACCCGCGCTAAC
>NZ_CALHGC010000361.1 GCF_938029485.1 uncultured Treponema sp.
CGTCGGGGTATTAAACCCTCCGCACGAATAAACAGGAATGATGATACCATAAAAAAGAGGAAATGGAAACATAAAAAAACCGCTTTATCGGCAACAAATTTCAGGTATGGTTATTAGGGCAAACCTTCCGTAACTCTAATTATAAACGGCGCTGTGAAATTTTTACGTCGCCGTTTCCCATAAGACGATTGCCTTAATTACGGACTCCTCTGCCGTGATTAAGCCGTCTTTCATTTTTGTGTCTAACAGCTGCATCACCGCTGCTTTTTCTTCGTCAGTATATTCAATCTCTTGTGTATAAAATTCGGCGGCATGAGTTACAGTACGGACACGTTTATCAAAAAACACATTCGGATAATACCCCATCTGCCATAAAATATTCCAAATCCCATAGACATAATTTTTATTGTTATGCGGACGGTTGAATAATTTCCGTTGGAAGAGTTGTTCTATTGCTTCTTGAACACTGTCTTTTTGATAGATAACCCGTTCCAGCATACAATATTTTTTTGAAATCATATTCATTCGTTTTATATTCTCGATAGAGCTGATTGCAGGCGTCATGCACGCAAAGACAAAATCAAATTCGTCTTCGGTTGTAAACGTTTCCATCCAGTTACCGTGAATCAATGTTGCGTGCGGAATATGCTGCAGTTTTTCTTTTGCATACGCAAGCATTTTTGAAGAAATATCGATACCGGTAAGGTACGGCGTATATGCTGAAAATTCCAGCAAGTGCCGCCCCGTTCCGCAGCCGATATCCAAGACTTTAGAATCCGCACCGAGCAGTTTTCGTTCCTTTATCAGTTGAAATACAAATTCATTTGCAAACTGCTTCTGTTTTTTTTCGGTATGCTCATAAAAACTTTGGCTTTTTTCATCCCACATTTGTTCGGAACTTGCATCAGTCCGCGTTTTTTGAATATACCGTTCAAAATCATACATTGTTAATTCCATAATTATACCTTCCTTAAAAATAAGCTGTGTAAAATATTTCCTATGCAGTGTTCTGATATTTACACTGCATCAAGTCCATCAAATTTTTGCAAAAACACCTCAAAATTGTGTTTGCGGTTTTCTATGTCTTCTTTCCATTCATGTAAATCATTTTTACCGCTTTGCGTAATCGTATATTTTTTCCGCGCCGCACCTTCATCCGGCAGTTCCCATTCCATCGTTACCAAACCTTCTTTTTCTAAACTGCTCAGGCAGCGGTACACCGTAGACATATCGATGGTAAAGCCGGGAAAATCCTGCAGCAGCACTGAATGTATATCCCGCGGATTGAGCGGTTTATCAGCAAGGATGACCAAGATAAATGCCGTTAAATGTTTAAATTTTGATTTTTCGTTAATGTTCATTGCATACTCCGTTCCTTCCATTATACAAAACTCAATCCACTTTGCAAAATACTTTCCGCACACTGCCTTCTTCTACGATGCGGCCGGCTTCCATACGGTATACATAATCGGCAACTTTTTTTACGAGGTCGATGTCGTGTGTAACCAGAAGCATGGAAAAGCCGAGTTCGTATTGCAGCTGTTTTAAAAGCCGCATGATATTGACCTTGGAAGAATCGTCGAGCATGGCGTTTATTTCATCTGCGAGCAATAAGACCGGCTGCATCGACAAGGCGCGGGCAATCGCTGTTTTTTGCCGCTGCCCGCCGGACAATTCCCGTGCTCTTTTATTCAGCATAGTGTTGTCGCCGGTAAGCCCGCAAAGCTTTGCATACTTCATCGCGGTTTCTGTAAAGGCAGCGGCGTTTTTACGGTACCGGATTACGGAGGGTTCGGCGATTATTTCCTGTACGGTCAACGCGGTATTCATCGACGAAAACGCATCCTGCTCCACAATTTGCAGCGCATGTTCCTGCGCGAGTAAATTGTTCTTTTCTATTTCCGTGTCAAAAAAAACGATGGAGCCGGAATCTTTTTTCAAAAGCCCGGCGATGATATGCAGCACGGTGGTTTTCCCCGAACCCGACTTACCCAACAATGCAACGATTTCTCCGTGCCGTACTCGCAGCGAACAATCCTGTACTGCATATGTTTTCGCTTTCCCCGTATCGAAGGTTTTGAAAATATGCCGGACGCTTAAAATCGTCTGTATACCGTTTTTTGCACAGGCGCATCCTTCTTTACAGTCCGGCGGCAGGTACGGCATATACGATAGGCACTCGCTGCTTTTTTGCGTACACCGCTCGTAAAACGGACAGCTCCGCCGCTCCTCCGCTTCTTTGATGCCCCACAAATCCTTCCACGGATTAAGATAGGTACTCGATTGCAGCAGCGCGTTGGTGTACGGATGTTTTGCTTCTTCCAGGATGCTTTGCGTTTTGCCTTTTTCGATAATATACCCGTGCAGCAGCACCATCACATTATCGGTGAGGGTTTCAATCACTGCAAGATCATGGGAGACAATCAGCATCGCCGTGCCGTATTCGGTATGAATATTTTTTAGAAGTTGCAGTATCTGCTGCTTTGACGTAGGGTCTAATGCGGTTGTCGGCTCATCGATAAGCAAGAGCGGCGGATGCAGGCAAATTGCCATTGCAATAAAAACCCGCTGCCGCATACCGCCTGAAAGTTCATGCGGGTAGCGGTCTTGGACACTTGGTTCCAAGCCGACGGCTTGCAGCACTGCGGCAAGTTCTTGTTTCAGCAGCTGTGCATCGGTGATTTCTTTGCGCAGAATTTCGGCAATTTGCTCTCCGACAGTCAACGCAGGGTTCAGCCGCTCTTCCTGATTTTGAAACACCAAGCCGATCTCTTTAAAGCGGATATCCTTCCATGCGGTTTTCCCGGCGTTTTGGATTTCTCTTCCATTATAAATGATTTTGCCCGTTACCTCGGCACTGCCGGAGCCGATACCGCCGCCTGATTTCTCCTGCAGCAATCCCATGATTGCCGAAAGCAGCGTGCTTTTTCCGCCGCCGGACTCGCCGATGATGCCGCAAAGTTCTCCCCGCTGTAATGAAAAGTTCACATTCCGTATGCCGGTTTCCGCCGCGGTAGTGCTGCTGCGGTAGGTTACCGTGAGGTTTTCTACCCTTAGTATTTCTTCCGGCATCATGAGCGGGTACGCCCTCCAATGCTCAGCTCCATCCGTCTGCCGATTGCAGCAACGGAAAGCACGGTACAAACCATAACGGTAGTGGGGAATACGAGCCACCACTTCCAAAAATCCGTGAGGTAGATAGTAGGAAAATCCATTGCGCGGGTAATAGTCATGCCCCAGCTTTTTGACAGCGGATCACCAAGCCCCAAATACGCTAAAGATGCTTCCGCCAGAATTGCTTTGTTCATAATCTTAATCACGCTCACCAATATAATAGAAAAAAGCGGCTTCCAAAGATGCCACGCAAAGATATGCCAAAAATGTGCGCCGTAGGCGTTTGAAAGCCGGATATAGTTTTCCGTTTTTATTTTCAGCACTTCACTCCTGACAATCTTTGCAGGCATTATCCACGACACAAGGGAAATAGCAAAGATGATATTCGCTAAGCCCGGTCCTAAAAAGACACCGAGCACCACCATCAGCAGCAGATCGGGAATACCGATAAAAAAATCGATAGCGCTTACGATCACGGTGTCGATAATACCGCCTGCATAACCGGCGAGCATTCCGATAATACTGCCACCGAGAGCCGCCGCCAGCGCACTTCCAATCGATAAGAGCAAGCTGCTTTTTGCCCCGTAACAAATCGATGCAAAAAGATCGATACCTAAATCATCGGTGCCGAACCAATGCTCCCGCGACGGCTGGCTCAGCGCAGCTCCGCTTGGTATGGTACCCGATTTCAAAAATGGGAAATACGGCAAACAGGCAGCCGCTACAACTGTGCATAAAAAAAAGCACGGCAGATACGGCAGCGTAGATTTCGAAAGTTTCATTCTGCGCTCCTTCCCGTCCGCTGATACACCGCTTCTCCCAATGCACTGATGCACAGGATGAACACAGTGATAATAAAAAAGATGCCTTGCAGTAAAAGATAGTCGCGGTAAAACACGGCGTCTCTAATCAGCCTGCCGATACCGGGATACTTAAAAACATTTTCTACAATGAGGGCGCCGTTAAACAGCGTTTGCAGGCTGAGCAAAAATCGGGTGATAATCGGATTTGACGCATTCGGCAGACAGTGCTTTACCGCAATGGTAAACGCGCCTAAAGATTTTGCCTGCGCTGTTTCCACATATTTTTTCTGCAGCTGCCGCAGCATCGCGCTCCGCGTTACAAAATAAAAATCAGGCATTTTGAGCAAAGATAAGGTCAGCGCAGGCAGCACCGCGTGTTTTATAATATCGGCGATAACAGGCAGCGTAAACTCAAGCGGTAAAAACGGCGTGATGCCCCCCGATGTCGGCAATACTCTCCAGCGGATAATAAAGAACATCAGAATAACATTCGCCGTTAAAAACGACGGAATTTCCGAAAGCCCCGTCATCGCATGATACAAAAAACCGTCAAGCCGCGTGTCTGCGCACCATGCGCTCAGTATTCCAAAGCACAGCCCCAGCATCAAACTGATAAGCAGAGAAGCGCAGACAATTCCCGCCGTCCACACCAGCCGTTTAAAAATAAGGCTCACTACCGTATCTTTAAAGTAAATGCTGTAACCTAAATTGCCGGAAGCAATCCCCGCCAAGTAATGCAGATACTGCTTCCACAGCGGTTTATCCAGCCCGTAATACGCTTTGTACTTATCGATTTCTTCCTCGCTGTAGCTTGCAACCTCCGTTCCGTCTGAGGAGATAAACACAAAGGGGTCTGCACGCATCAAGCGGGGAAGAAAAAAATGAGCGGTAATCAAAGCAAAGAATAAAACAATATATTTTATCCTCATGGAAAATCCTCAAGTACCGCGCTGCGCCGACGGCATTACCGCTCTATATACGATAACTTGGGGTGATCCAATTTTGCATGATCATACCGCACCGTCCACCGGTCGTACTTCGCCGGGCGGTACACCGTATTATCGATTTTACCATAGAGCAGCAGCATCGGAATTTCGTCCGCAAGAATTTCCTGCACATCATAGATCAGCTGCTTCCGCGTTTCCGCATTCCGTTCTATTGACTGCCGATACAAAAGATCATCCAGCTGGGCATTGGCATATCCGGCAAGGTGCGGCTTTTTCATCTTGGATGAATAAATTTCGCGCAGCATATCCGCATCGCCGCCCATACCGCCCGATTCCACAATGGCAGTCTGATAGGTCTTATCCCGGATCATACCGTCCCGCGCTTTAGAATCGACGCTGACAACATCCAGCGTAATTCCGATATCCGCCAATCTGATTTTAATCAGCTCAGCCATCTTTACCTCTTTCGGCGAATTGCCGACAGTCAACTGTGCGTTGATGGTTCTGCCTTTCATCAGCTCTTTTGCTTTTTCAACATTGAACTCGTATTTAGGAAGATTGGGATTATACATCGGATGCGCAGGGTGCAGATAACCTTGACTGCCCTCCAGTCCTGAACCGCGTTCCAGTTTTTCGATCAACTCTTTCCGGTCTATCGCATAGGCAATCGCCTGTCGGACTTCTTTATCACGAAAGGCAGGCACTTTATCAAAATTGAAGTAGAAACGGAAATCGTGTAAGCCGAAATTTTTGACGACTTTAAATTCGCTGTTATTTTCGTAATTTTTGACAAGATCGGCAGGTACGCTGATTATATCGATTTCGCCATTGTTAAATGCCAAAACGCTGTCGCTGACGGGTATCCATTCGATTGCGGCAACGGCGGGTTTTAATCCCCAAAATTCGTCAAACCGTACCATCTTATACGCGCCCTGTTCGCTTTGGTAGGATGCCAATTTATACGGCCCGGAACCGACCACATCGCCTTCGCCGGAAAACTTTGCGGGGTCATCGACTTTTTCCCAAACGTGCTTGGGGATGATGCGCATACTGCCGATTTTTTCCAACGCGGTCGGCGTATATTCCGGTATGTGAATTGAAACCGTATTGCCGTTGACCGTAACCGAATCCATCAGATACTTGCCGTGCAGCATCAGCCCTCCGCGCATCGGCGGGTGCTGTTCAAAATACTTAACCGTAAAAGCAACATCCTCAGCCGTCAGCGGCTTGCCGTCATGCCATGTCGCGTTATCGACAATCGTGAACGTATAGGTTTGTCCGTCATCGCTGACCGACCATTCCTTGGCAAGCCACGGGATAAGCCCTTTTTCATCCTTTTCTAAAAGTGAATCGTAAATCAATTCCATCTTAAAAAAGCCCGGTCCGCGGTTCTGATGCCGGAACGGATTCGGATACCCGAAATCCCCGCCCGCTTCCCGCAGTACAATATCCGCAGTTTTTTTTGCCTCCGGATTCTGCATAGCCTGCATATCCGCACTTTTTTCCTTACCGCACGAAACGGCAAGCACTGCACACAGCGCGCACATTCCCAATGCGCGTATTTGTTTATTCAGCATAACGCCTCCTGATATTCAATTAAGTTAGTAATAACTAACTTTTGTGGCGTATAGTAGTGCATTATGCACTATAGTGTCAAGCGTATGTACAGGGTAAACGCATCAGCATGTTGGTATACACCCCGAAAAATAAGCAGCTGTATCAGCAGAGTTTCACCGCTGCGCGGTTCAAATGCTGCTCCAGCCGCTTATTTTTCGATATGTGAAGTATGTGTCTGATGCGTTTACCCAGTCACCAATACCTACTGCCGCGCTATAAAAAAAGGCGCTGTAAAAATTTTACAGCGCCTTTCGGATTTTTAAAGGTATACTATATTGTGTGTATTACCTGTCCGTTTAGAACGGGCGATCGGCAAGGTATTTATACTCCTGCCAGCGCCGCTTTGCCTTTGCAACCGCTTTATCCAGCAACATTTGAGCGCGTTCGGGGTTTGCATTCTTTAACGACTTGAAGCGTACTTCTT
>NZ_CALHGC010000362.1 GCF_938029485.1 uncultured Treponema sp.
ATCTTAAAAAACTCTTATTTTGCTGTGCGCTGTTTATACTTGCAACTGACGCTGCCTTTACTCAAGAAGCGAAGAACGCGCTGCTGATTGCGAATAGCGATTACGGGAGAGGTATGGGATATTTACGCCAACCCGTACCGGAAGCGGCGGAGTTAAAGTCCGCATTGGAAAGCATCGGCTTTAAGGTTACGCTGGTAAAAAATGCAAATCTTGAAGATATGCAAAAAGCCCTCGCTACATTTAAAGCAAAAACGCAACGTGAGGGCGGGTATGCGTTCTTCCATTACGGCGGACATGCCGTGCAGGTTAATGGGGTAAATTATCTTATCCCGCTTAAAGCGAACCTCGATGATGAACTTTCCGTCGGATACCGGTGTGTCTATGTCGATGAGGTTATGAACAGTTTAAGAGGAGATGCAAACATCGTTATTTTGGATTCGTGCCGGAATAATCCGTTTGCGCAAAGTACTCACCGCGGCGCGGGAACACGAGGGCTTGCCGCCGTCGGGATAAAACCGCCGAATTCGATAATCGTCTATTCTGCAGCAGCCGGACAAGAAGCCACCGACGGCCTTTTTACACCGGTACTGACAAAATTAATCACGCAGAAAAACAAAAAAATAGAGACCGTGCTAAAAGAGGTACGGAACGAAGTGTTCAAACAAACGGGCGGCAAACAAAAACCGGGCGAATACACTGAGCTTATGGGCGATGTGTATTTGGCAGGCTTTGACGCATCCGCGCCGGTGCAGCAGGCGGTCTACACGCCGCCGGTACGGCAGGAAAACCGGAACAATACCGGCGACCGGACGTACCGCGTAAACGGGGTAAGCTTTACGATGAAGCTGATTGCAGCGGTGCAAGGCGCGGTGCTGGGGGATAACAGTCAAGATGATAACAAAGAACACTCGGTAAGCCTATCGGCGTACTACATAGGGCAAACGGAGGTAACGCAAGAGCTGTGGAAAGCGGTTATGGGAAGCAATACGAGTAAATTTACCGATTCGGTAAAAAATCCGGTAGAACAGGTGAGCTGGCTTGACTGCATCAAATTTTGTAATGAGCTGACAGCTGAGATTATGGGCGAAGAACATTGCGTGTACAAAGTACGGGGATCTTCGGTAACAGCCGACTTTAGCCAAAAAGGCTTTAGGCTGCCGACGGAGGCTGAATGGGAATATGCGGCAATGGGCGAAAAGCGGTACCAGTGGGTGGGAACGGATAGCGAAGACCGGCTTAAAAAATATGCATGGTATGATGCAAACAGCAGCGGTAAGACGCATGAGGTAGGACAAAAAGAGGCGAACGGGTATGGGATATACGATATGAGCGGTAACGTAGCCGAATGGTGCTGGGACTGGTATAGGGACAGTACGCCTACAAGCGGCCAGAGCGATCCGACAGGTGCTGCTTCCGGTGATGCCCGCGTCGTACGCGGAGGTAGCTGGTTGGATGGCGCGATTTGCGCCGCTCGTGCCTTTCGGTTCAAGCTCAGCCCGGACATTCGCTTCAGCAATCTTGGCTTGCGTGTGGCTTGTCGCCCGTGATGAAAAATGTACATCCTTGTACATTTTTCATCGACGAGTTTGCGGCTGCGCCTCAAACATCGCTTCTGCATGGAACCACCG